>NZ_JBSFUR010000054.1:0-38603 GCF_053591895.1 Streptomyces sp. NPDC002867
GGCCCCCGGGAAGCCCCGGGGGCACGGCACCTGCATCAGCCGCCCAGCACGACGGCCACCCACGCGCCCACGACCAGCAGGCAGCAGAACAGCTCCACCAGTACGCTGGTGCCCGCCGCGCGCATCGCCGACCGCGTCGACGCCTTCGCCTGGCCGTGGCCCCCCAGGCGCCGGCGCTCGCAGACGTAGATCCCGCCGATGAACCCCGGCACCGCCCCCACCACGGGCACCACCACGAAACCCACCAGTGCCCCCACACCCCCGTAGAGGGCCGCCCGGCGGGTGACGGCCGCCCCCTTCAGCCTGCGCGGCGGCAGCAGCCACACGACGACCTGGTTGATCAGCAGGACCACGGTCGCGCCCACCAGCAGCGCCCACGCGGGTCCCGACAGCTCGTGCATCGCCCACCACAGGACCGCGGCCCACACCAGCCACCGGCCGGGCACTCCCGGCAGCAGCACGCCCAGAAGACCCAGCAGCATCACACCGCCGACCATCAGCAGCTGCCACACGCCCATGCGACCACAGTGCAGGATCAGGGGCGTCCCCGCAGGTCGCGAGCCACCCACCCCTTCGCACAGGCATGCCATCCGAGCTGCAGGCGGGTGGTGACACCGGTGAGTTCCATCAGGCCCTTGACCCGGCGCTGCACCGTGCGCAGACCCAGGTCCAGCTGCTTGGCCACGCTCGCGTCCGTCATCCCGGCGAGCAGTAACGACAGGATCTCCAGATCCGTGGCATCCGGTCCCACGGCGGCGGTCTCGGTCACCGAACGGCCCCCGGAGCCCAGCCGCAGCGGCACCGCGTCGCGCCACACCGCCTCGAACAGGCCCGTCAGCGACTCCAGCAGGCCGCTGGCGTGGACGACCAGCGCCGCCGGCTCCGCGCCGCGCCCGGTCAGCGGCACCATCGCGAGCGAACGGTCCGCGATCACGAGCCTGGTCGGCACCCGGTCCACCACCCGGACCTGCTCGTCGCGGCCGAGGGCGGCGGTCAGCTCCGTGATGCCGTCCGGCATCGTCAGCACCTCGCGTTCGACGACCGCCCGGTACGTCACCCCGCGCGTCGCCGCCTTCTCCTCCGCCTCGTCGTCCATGCCGCTGACCGCGACCGGCCGTCCCGTGACCAGCGCGCAGACCTCCTCGGCCGCGCCCAGCTGCAACTGGACGAAACGGTGCGTGACGGCCCTCGCGCCCGTCACCACCTCCACCAGGTCGTGCACGGCGGGCTCTTCCGACTCCGCGCGGTACTCCTCCGCCAGCAGCGCCGCCGCCAGCTCCGCCTGCTCCAGCTCGTGCCGCTGCTGGGTCAGGAGCGCTCCGAGCGCGACGCCCGGCGGAGCCGCCACCCAGCGCCCGGTGCGCGCGGACGACTGGGCCGCGAGGCCCTGCTGCTCCAGCCGCCGCAGCGTACGCTCCGTCTCCGTCTCCGGCAGTGCGAGCCGGTGCGCGAGATCGGTGATCTCCGCGGCTCCGAGCGCGACGAGCGCGCGGTAGGCCGTCTCCTGTCTCTCGTTGAGCCCTATCGCTCCCAGCACGATGCCCCTCCCCGGACGTGCACTTCTTCGCCTCCGTGGCGGAAACGGCCACGGCGCAAACCCGCCGCGCCCATCATCCCCGCACCGGTCGTTCCTCTGCCATGTGGCGCCCGACCGCCGGCTGCATCCTCATCGGGGTGGCCCCGCGCTGTGGGGCGACAGTCAACACTCCGCCGTGGCAGGCTCGTTCGGTGACATCGGCACTCTGCGGCTGATGCGCAACGGGGAAGAGATAGGGCAGACTGGTTTTCCGTTCGGGGTCTTCGAGGTCCCGTCGGACGACGCGCTGTACGAACTGTCGCTCAACCAAGCGAAGATCGGGCAGCCCGCCGCGGTCCGGAAGCGCTCGACCCAGCTGCTGACGACCTGGAAGTTCCGCTCCCGCCTGGACGAGAGCGCGTACTCGCAAGGAATTCCGCTGCTCTTCCCGGGATACGGCCTCCCGGAGGACGGCCTCAAGACGGTCGCGGCGAGCGACGGCGATGCGGATCGCTCCGAGCGCCACGGGTCACGCGGGCTACGAGTCCGGTGAACTGACCGGCGCAAAGCTGTCGTACTCGTACGACGGCGGCGACACGTGGACCGAGCAGCCACCGAGAAGCGGGGCGACGCCTCGTGGACGGCGACCGTGAACCACGCGGGTGCGCCGGGCCGGACGGTCACTCTGAAAACCGAACTGACGGACGCCAAGGGCACCTCCGTCCCCCAGCTCGTGGTCGGCGCATACGCCGTGCGCTGACCACGACGGTCCGCCGGGCGACCTTCCCGTGGGGGGTTGGGCCGCCCGGCGGACCACCTTCACGGGTGGGAATCCCCGGATGCCCCGGTTTCACCCGCCTCTTGCGGTGGACAATAAGGGCATGAGTGAGCAGGGGGAGAGGCCGGGCAGGCCGACCGCCGAGGACGACTGGTGGAGCAGGCTCTACGACGACTCCGCGCCGGACACGGGCCCGGGCCCGACGCGCACGGACGACACGCTCGACACGCGCTTCGCCTCGGCGCCGGGCACGGTGTGCCGCCCCCGCGCCTGCGGGGACGGCACCCCGTCCCCGCCGGACGGGCCGCCCATCGAGGGCGATTCGCGGAGGGCGTCCGCGGCGGGGGTTCCGCCACCGCCGTCGGTGCCGCCCGCGTGGCCGCCTGACGGGCCGTCCGCGAAGGCCGGTTCGCCGCCGTCGCCGACTGGCGCTGGTCCTCAGGCGGGTACGCGCGCTCCGGCGTCGGGCGGGCCGCCCGACGGTGGCGGGCACCGACAGGATGCGGGCGCAGCCGAAGCGGCTGTTCTGCCGTCGGCGGCGCCACCCGCGCCTCCGGGAGGGGTGCCCGCGCAGGGCGGTTCCGGGCCCGAGCGCGTGCCCGGCGCCGGTGCGCCGGGCGGTCCGTCCGCCGAGGGCGATTCGTGGAGGGCGTCCGCGGCGGGGGTTCCGCCACCGCCGTCGGTGCCGCCCGCGTGGCCGCCTGACGGGCCGTCCGCGAAGGCCGGTCCGCCGCAAACGCCGCCCGACGGCAGCGGACGCCGAAAGGATGCCGCCGACGGCGCGGGCGCGGTGGGCGGGGCGCCCGGCCCGGAGGGCGATGCGCGGCCGTGGGTCGGGGTTGTCGGGGGCGGGCCTCCCACCTACGAGGCCGAGCCCACCGCGTTGCCCGCCGCCGAGGCGCTCGCGCTCGAGCAGCTCGTCGCCGACACCGTCATCGACGGGGCCCGGTACGGCACGTACACCCTGCGCGCCGCCTCCGTGCGCGGCGATTCCGCGCGGTACCGCGGCCAACCACGCCGCGACGCCCTCCTCACCGCCCGGTTCGGGACCGGACCCGCCGCCCTCGTGCTCGTCGCCGTCGCCGGCGGCAGCCGGCACACGGAGCACGCCCACCTCGCCGCCGCCGACGCCACCCGCTGGATCGGCACGGCCGTCGGCCGTAGTCACGCGCGGCTCGCCGAGGACATAAGGGCCGGCCGCCGGGACGACCTCAAGTCGGGGCTGCACCGCCTCACCGACCGCGGCTTCGGCAAGCTCCGCGCCCGCGCCGCCGAACTCGGTCTGGAGCCGGAGCAGTACAGCGTCGGCATCCGCTGCCTCCTGCTGTCCGCCGACCCGGACTGCCGCACCCGGGTCTTCTTCGGTGCCGGCGCAGGCGGCCTCTTCCGGCTGCGCGACGGGGTCTGGCAGGACATCGAGCCGCTCGTCCCCGAGAAGGCCGAGGGCGCACCCGCCGAGACCCCGGACGGGGGCGACCGGCTCACGACGGACCCGGACATCACCACGTCCCCACCGCCCGCCGAACCGTTCCGCTTCCGTGCCTCCGTCGCCCGACCGGGCGACACCCTCCTGCTGTGCGGCAACGGTCTCGCCGAGCCCCTGCGGGGCGAGCCCGCGCTCGCCGCGACGCTCGCCCAGCGGTGGGAGGGCTCCGGTCCTCCCGGCATGACGCAGTTCCTCGCGGACATCCAGCTCCGCGTCAAGGGGTACGCCGACGACCGCACAGCCGTCGGCGTCTGGGAGGCGTAACCGCACAGGCGCGGCACGCCCGGCCATGGGTTGATGGACATCGAGGTCCACCAGAAAGGGCACGCACCCATGGCCAAGCAGAACGTGGCGGAGCAGTTCGTCGACATCCTCGTCCGCGCAGGCGTCCAGCGGCTCTACGGCGTCGTCGGCGACAGCCTCAACCCCGTCGTCGACGCGGTCCGCCGCAACGCGGCCATCGACTGGATCCAGGTCAGGCACGAGGAGACGGCCGCGTTCGCCGCCGGCGCGGAGGCGCAGATCACCGGCCGCCTCGCCGCCTGCGCGGGCTCCTGCGGACCGGGCAACCTGCACCTCATCAACGGGCTCTACGACGCCCACCGCTCCATGGCGCCCGTCCTGGCCCTCGCCTCCCACATCCCCTCCTCCGAGATCGGCCTCGGCTACTTCCAGGAGACGCATCCCGACCAGCTGTTCCGCGAGTGCAGCCACTACTGCGAGATGATCTCCAGCCCGCAGCAGATGCCGCGCCTCCTCCAGACGGCGATCCAGCACGCGATCGGCCGCGGAGGGGTGAGCGTGGTGTCGATGCCGGGCGACATCGCCGACCGGCCGGCGCCCGAGAAGACGATCGAGCACGCGCTGGTCACCACCCGCCCCACCGTCCGTCCCGGCGACACAGAGCTCGACAAGCTCGTCGCCATGATCGACGAGGCCGACCGCGTCACCCTCTTCTGCGGCAGCGGCACCGCCGGCGCGCACGCCGAGGTCATGCAGTTCGCGGAGCGCATCAAGTCACCCGTCGGACACGCGCTCCGCGGCAAGGAGTGGATTCAGTACGACAATCCCTACGACGTGGGCATGAGCGGACTGCTCGGCTACGGCGCGGCGTACGAGGCCACCCACGAGTGCGATCTGCTGATCCTGATCGGCACGGACTTCCCGTACAACGCCTTCCTCCCCGACGACGTGAAGATCGCGCAGATCGACGTCCGGCCCGAACACCTCGGCCGCCGCTCCAAGCTCGACCTCGCGGTGTGGGGCGATGCGCGCGAGACGCTGCGCTGCCTCATCTCGCGGGTGCGGGCCAAGACCAGCCGCCGTTTCCTCGACAAGATGCTGAAGAAGCACGCGGACGCCCTGGAAGGCGTGGTGAAGGCGTACACCCGCAAGGTGGAGAAGCACGTTCCGATCCACCCCGAGTACGTCGCCTCCGTCGTCGACGAACTCGCCGACGAGGACGCCGTGTTCACCGTCGACACAGGCATGTGCAACGTCTGGGCCGCGCGCTACCTCACCCCCAACGGCCGCCGCCGCATCATCGGTTCGTTCAGCCACGGCTCGATGGCGAACGCGCTGCCGCAGGCGATCGGGGCCCAGTTCACCGACCGGCGGCGGCAGGTCGTCTCCCTGTCGGGCGACGGCGGCTTCACCATGCTGATGGGCGACTTCCTCACCCTCGTCCAGTACGACCTGCCGGTGAAGATCGTGCTGTTCAACAACTCCTCCCTCGGCATGGTCGAGCTGGAGATGCTGGTCGCCGGACTGCCGTCGTTCGGCACCGCGAACCACAACCCCGACTTCGCGGCCGTCGCACGAGCCGCCGGCGCCTACGGCGTGCGCGTGGAGAAGCCCAAGCAGCTCGCGGGCGCGCTCAAGGACGCCTTCCGGCACAAGGGGCCGGCGCTGGTCGACGTCGTCACCGACCCGAACGCGCTGTCCATCCCGCCGAGGATCCGCGCCGAGATGGTGACCGGCTTCGCGCTGTCCGCCAGCAAGATCGTGCTGGACGGCGGCGTCGGCCGGATGCTCCAGATGGCACGCTCCAACCTGCGGAACGTGCCCAGGCCCTGACCGCACGGAAGCAGCCGTCCGTGGAATCCCATGAGTGGCGCCCTGCGCGCGGGGCATGCATCCCGTGAACACATGCGCATCACGACTCGTTCCGACGTGTGGGTGGGGGATCGATGGCTGAACGTCACGGGGGCGCTGGAGTACGCGGGCGGCTGCACCGCAGACTCGGCAGCGGTGATCTGACCGCCGTGCCCGAAGTGCGGCACGCGTTACGCGACCTGCTGGAAAAGTGGCCGGAGCCGGACGCGGGCAGCCCCGCGGACGCGGCGGACGTCGCCGAGCTGCTGGCCAGCGAGCTGGTGACCAACGCGCTGATCCACACCGACCAGGGTGCGGTGGTCACGGCCACGGTCGAGGACTCGCGGCTTCATGTGGAGGTCCGCGACTTCATGGCCGGACTGCCCGTCGCGGACGTACCGACCGCCGACCTCGGTACGTCCGGCAGGGGACTGGTCCTCGTGGAGAGACTCGCCGACGCGTGGGGAGTGCGCACGGCCCAGGGGGTGGGCAAGGTGGTGTGGTTCGAGCTGCACGCCGGGGCGGCCTGAGGCCCAAAGCCCCGACCGCCCCGCGTTTCCCGGCCGTTCAGCCGAACTGCCGCTCCAGGTCCTTCAGCTTCTGCTCCAGGGAGTCGAGACGCGGCAGCGTCAGGGTGTCGTCCTCGGCCGTCAGGTCCACCGTGACGGGCTCGGGACCCTTGACCGCCTGCAGGGAGGGCCAGGAGCGCGCGGGCAGTGGTCCGGGCTCCGCTATGGCGGGCTCCACAACGGTTCCCGAGGGCTCCACCAGGGACCCGCCGGGCGGCGCCTGGCCCTGCGCGCCGCCCGCCGGTCCGAGCGCGGGGAGTTCCGCGGGGCGCACGGCCCGCCCCAGGCCCCAGGCCCGGTGCTGCCGGTTGTACGCCTTGATCTGGGCGCGCTCCAGCTTCTCCCGGTCCCGCCTGCGCATCCGGTTCTGCTGCTTCTCCCGCCGGTCCTCGCGGACCTCGTCGACCGCTTCGTCGAGGGTGCGCACGCCTTCCAGGAGCATCAGCGACCAGGCGGCGAACGTCTCCCGCGGGGCCCGCAGCCAGCGGACGATGCGGATCTGCGGCAGCGGGCGGGGCACCAGGCCCTGCTCGCGCAGCGCCGCCCGGCGGGTCTGCTTCAGCGCGCGGTCGAAGAGGACCGCGGCCGAGAGGGACATGCCCGCGAAGAAGTGCGGGGCGCCCGCGTGGCCGAGACCACGGGGCGCGTGCACCCAGTTGAACCAGGCCGCGGCGCCCGCGAACGTCCACACCAGCAGGCGCGAGCCGAGCGCGGCGTCACCGTGGCTGGCCTCCCGCACGGCGAGGACGGAGCAGAACATGGCCGCCCCGTCGAGCCCGAAGGGCACCAGGTACTCCCAGCCGCCCGAGAGGTTGAGGTTCTGCCGCCCGAAGCCCACGAGGCCGTGGAAGGAGAGCGCGGCGGCCACCGCGGCGCAGCAGAAGAGCAGTACGTAGGAGGCGCTGCCGTAGACGGCTTCCTTGCGTCTGCGGCGTTCCTCGCTGCGCTCCCAGGAGTCCTCGGCCGCGGCCTTGGCCCCGGCGCGCTTGCCGCGCGTGAGCACCGCCACCGCCGCCAGGACTCCCACCAGCATCACGCCGCCCGGAAGCAGCCAGTCCAGCGATATGTCGCTCAGTCTCATGCGGTGTCCCTTGCATCGCGGTAGGCGTTCGGCGGCCATATTGGCCGACGGCGCGCGACGTCCAAGGGGTTTCGGTTCAAGAGCACGCCAACGGGGCGCTCGGGCGCACGGATAGGTGCGATCTGGTCGAACTCACCTGCGAGAGACGGGAGTTGCGTTCGATTCAAAGCCACTCGAAGGAGTGGCGTGGATCCGAGGACCCCGATTGATGCCGCGGGGCGGGGCTCACACGCCGCGCCGCAGCCGTTCCACGCGGTCGGCGTCGCAGGTGCGCGGGCAGGTGACGCAGGTGTCCTCGGGGCGCAGTGTGTAGAACAGGCAGCAGCTCGCCCGGTCGCGGGTGGGCAGGCGCTCGCCGTCCGGCCCGGTCAGCTCGCGGAAGCCGGCGGTGCCCACGTAGGGCTTGGCCGTGCCCGGCAGCAGCAGCTCCAGCTCCGCGACGGCGCGGTCCTCCTCGCCGAGCAGGTGTGCGATGTACCACAGGCCCTCGACGACCTCGTCCGTCGCCATGCCCCACAGGGCGCGCCTGCCGCGCCGCATCCGGGGGCCGAAGCCCTCCAGCACGGGACCGATGTGCTCGGCGACCGCGGCCCGGACCTCCTCGCGCAGGGCCTCCTCGTCCGGCACCACACGGGCGCCCGGCAGGGCGGCCGCAGGATCGTCCGGCAGGCACGCGAAGGAGCGCACACGGACCGCCATGCGCCCGAGCGCGCGCTGGAAGGCCACGTCCTCGACCGGAGCCCTCGGCACCCGGCGGTGCAGGAACCACGGGACGGTGATCAGCAGGCACGCCGGCCAGGCGTAGCGGTGCAGGCCGAAGCTGGCGACGACGTCCGGGCGGGCCTGCTGCCCGTAGTCCCGCAGCACCTGCGCGTTGTCCCAGGCGAGGAAGGAGTCGAGGCCGGGGCCGCCCGCCGCGAGATCGCCGGCGCGGACCCAGCCCGCCCCGTCGGGTGTCGGCTCGCCGTCGCCCAGCTCCTGGACGCGCAGGCCGGGGAAGACGTCCGCCAGACGCTCGTAGGCGTCGCCGACGGGGGAGGCGACGCCGGGAAACAGAGCAGGAAGGGTCATGCCGGGGACCACCGAATCGCGATCGTTAGCAGGTTAGGCTTACCTTACCCGATCGGTTCGATGTTTGAACTGCGGCCTCACACGCCTATCGTGCACAGGGGCCTCGCAACGCCAGCCGGGCCCGTGGCCCGGCCGGAGGAGGAGGACCCGAGTGGAGCAGGCCCGAGCGCGTGACGCCGCCGACCGGCCGCACGCGTCCGCACGCGTTCCCGCCCAGGGCGGCCCCCGCCTGCCGGAAGAGGCCCGCGGCGAGCACACCCACAGCGAGCCCCCCGCCCCGGCGCCGCGGCTCGTCCGCCGCCACTCCGTCCGGGGCCAGATCCTCGAGGCCCTGCGCACCGCTCTCGTCGACGGAGACCTCGTCCCCGGCGAGGTCTACTCCGCGCCCGTCCTCGGCGAACGCTTCGGTGTCTCCGCGACCCCCGTACGGGAGGCGATGCAGCAGCTCGCCACCGAGGGCGCCGTCGAGGTCGTGCCCAACCGCGGCTTCCGCGTCCTCGCGCGCACGCCCCGCGAGCTCGCCGAGCTGGCCGAGGTGCGCGCTCTCATCGAGGTGCCGGTCATGCTCCGCCTCGCCCGCACAGTCCCCGCCGCGCGGTGGATCGCGCTGCGCCCCCTCGCCGAGGCGACGGCCGTGGCGGCCGCGACCGGCGACCGCGCGGGATACGCCGAATCGGACCGCGCCTTCCACCACGCCGTCCTCGCCCTCGCCGGCAACCAGCAGCTCCTCGCCGTCGCGGACGACCTGCACCGGCGCTCCCAGTGGCCGCTCACCGCCGCCCCCGTCACCAGACGGGCCGACCTGGTCGCGGACGCCGCCGAACACATGGCCCTCCTCGAGGCCCTGATCGCCCAGGACCTGACGGTCGTGCAGTCCCTGGTGCGCGAACACTTCACCGGTTCCGACATCTGACGGGAGCAGGCGTGCGCGGAACGGTATGGGCGGCGGCCAACCAGCTCGGCGTGGTCGCCGGCACCCCCGCGGAACTCCAGTCCGCCCTGTTGTCCGGAGCGCCGCGCACCCTGCGGCTCGGGCAGCCGGGTCAGGACCCGGCGGCCGTCGGCGAACTCGCCCGCATCCTGCGGGAGTTCGGCCATGTCCGGGTGGTCGTCGAGGAGGCCGCGGACAGCGGCCCGCCGCCCCGCGAACCGGTGGACCTCGCCGACCCGACCGCTGTGTGCGCCGCCGAGCCGCTGGGGATCACGGCGGCGTACGAGAGGGACGGCGGTGCTTACGGCGGGCTGCGGGCGGCCTGGCTGCGCGCGGGGCAGGCGCTGATACGCGACCAGGAACCGGCCGAACGCGCCCTGGCGCTGCTCGCCGCTCTGCCGGCCTCGGCCGGGCCGCACCTGCGCGCCGCCCTCACGGAACTGGCCGCCGGGGCCCGCTGGAGCGTCGTGTGGACGCGCGGCCCGGACGACGCGGAACCGCCCCCGGCCGCTCCCGTCGCCGCGCTGACCGTCGCCGCGGGCAGGCTGCTGATCGCCGGACGCGACGGAGCCGTACGGCATCTGGACGCCGAGCCCCATACGGCGCCCCTGCCCGGCCGGGTCAGGGCGATGGCGGCGACGGGCGAGGGCACCCTTCTGCTCCTCGACGAACGCGGCCGCCTGCACACCCGCGGCGCCGGCAGCCGGCTGACCGCAGCCGTCACCGCCACCCTTGCCGCCCACCCGGGCACGGCGCTCGCCGCGGCGGGCGACACCGTGCTGGTCGGCGACCGCGTGGGCTCCGTGCACGCCTTCGGACCCGCCGGGCTGCACCAGGCCGCACCGCACTCCGGCCGGGTCACCGCGCTCGCCGCGACCGGCACCCTCGTGTGCAGCGGCGGCGCGGACGGCGCCGTATGCCTGTGGACTCCCGGCAGCGCACCCCAGCCGGATCCGCTGACCGAGCGCGCCTGCCCCGTCGTTGCCCTGCACGCCGCGCCCACCGCGCGGGGCCCGGCCGTCGCGGTCGCCTGGGAGGACGGACTCGTCGAACTGCACCACCCCGGACCGGGGGAGGCGCGGGCCTTCCGCCCGGGGCCCGCGATCCGCGCCGTCGCGGTCCTCCAGGAGGGCCAACTCGCCCTCGCCACCGACGAGATGCTCGTGGCACTGCGACCCGCGTGACCCTCCCCGAGGGCCCTGGACTAGCCTGTGCGGCCGTGTCCACGAGCGAGGGGGGTTCGATGAACGGGGAGCTGTCGGAGACGCCGGAGTCGTCCATATCCGACGAGGAATGGGCGAGGTTCCAGATCGAGAGCGAGGGGCCCGCCCGTCTCGCGGCCCCCAAGGAGCCGTCCGCGCGGGCGCGGATGGTGACCGAACGGCTGCGCCGGGCCGACGAGGAGGCCGCGCGGCAGCAGGGCCGCGTGCGGCGCCTCGTGCGCAGGGGCAGGCCCGTACAGGCGCAGCCCGACGGATGGCGCGCCTGGCCCGGCCGGCAGACGCGCGAGCGGCGCAGCCGGGTGTGGACCTTCGTCTGGATCGCCGTCGCGGTCGGCGTGCTCGTGGTCCTGCTGAACCCCGCAGCGGCCCTGCCCTGGCTGGGGTGACCGGCGCGGGTCAGTCGGGCGGCTCCAGACCGGACAGCAGCGAGGCGACGTCCAGACCGGTCAGCAGGTACTGCTCGAAGGCCGGGTTGTGCAGCGCCCAGGACGAGCGGCGCAGCCTGACGCGGTCGATCGCGCCCTCGCTGTCGTGTCCCAGTTCGATCAGGGTCTGCGCGGCGACGAGGCCCGAGCGGTTGTAGCCGGAGTAGCAGCGGACGAGGACCTTGCGGCGGGCCCGTACGGCGTCGGCCGCGACCTCCGCGACGCGGCGGACGCTGTCGATCTCGCCCGCGGTCAGCCAGTCGTCCGGGATGGGCACCACATGGTGCTCGACACCGGCGGCCGGGCCGTGGCCCTCGCGGGTCCACAGGCTGACCACCAGGTCGAACTCCCGCCCCACCACCACGTCCTGATGCGGGCGCACCCCGTCGGTCCAGACGTGGCCGCCCATCCACAGACCGGTGGTGATCTCGTCCCAGCGCGTCCGCGGCTCCGGGACGTCCCCTTCCCTGCGGCGGGTTCTCACGACGCGGCGGACTCGGGACGGACGGGGGAGCCCTGTGGTGGCACCGCGGGCGACAACTGGGGGCTCAGCCACACCGGTACGCCGCCCAGCAGCCGGAACAGACGGCGTGCCTCCGCGCGCAGGCGTCCCGCCTCCGGCTCCGGCTCGCAGTCGGCGAGCCCCGCGAGCGCGGGCGCCGTACCGATCAGGTAGCCCAGTTCCTCGCGGATGCGCAGGCATTCCGCGAAGCCGTGCCGCGCCTGCGTCAACTCGCCCTCGCGCAGGGCGATCCCGGCGAGCTGCTGCCAGGTGAAGGACAGCAGCAGGGGATCGTCGTGCGCGGCGGCTCCCGCATGGGCCCTCTCGTACGCGGCACGCGCCGCCTGCGGCGCGTCGGCGATGTGCTCGGCGACCAGTCCGCGCCGGAAGTCCAGCAGCGGGCGCCGCGGCGACGAGGGCGCGAGCAGCGCCGTGGCCCGGCCGAGAGCGGAGCGTGCCTCGTCGGCCCGGTCCCGTACGCCGAGCCGGGTCGCCGCGTACGCCAGCCGGCCGCGCTCGCTCGCCGCGCCGCCGCGTTCCTCGTCGTCACCGGCAGCGGCCTCGGCGGTGCGCAGCGCGTCCTCTGCTTCGGCCCATCCGTCGCAGGTGAACAGGCAGCGCTCGACGAGGAGCCCGGCACGCTCCAGAGCCGCCGCCGGGTCCGCGGCGTGCGGCGCGAGGAGAGCCGCAGCGTCGGTCCAACAGCCGCGTGAACGCAGCCGCCATACCGCGGTCTGGAGGGGATCGTCACCTGCTGTGGTTCCGGAACCAGACATGGCGGTATACGCCACTTGCCCTCCCCGAGCACGCCATTGAGCTGTTGAGTCAGACGGCATCTCAGCACGGATGGGCATGCGTGGCCAAGGGGTCGAGTGAATCAGTTCACAATCTTCAGCGGCCGACCGGGTCGCCGTGGGCGCAGGATCCGGGGGTGACCAGGGCGAGATGGCCCCCGTCGTTGAGCGGTGTCGGCACGGACAGCGTGGTGACCGGTGCGTTCGGCGCCGACGCGGAGTCGGCGTCAACGAGATGGATCTCGCCGTGGCCCCCACGAGTGACCGCCACGAGAGGAGATCCGGGTGACGCGGCGATCGCCCGGCGCTGCACCCCGTCCCACGGTGTCCCGCCCGGCCGGGGCGCGCCGTCCATGGCGGGCAGCGGCAGCCGGGCGGTGACGCGGGGCGTGGTCGAGTCCGTGGCGATCAGGACCAGTTCGTCGCCGTCCGGGTGGACCCGGGCGTAGGCGACGTGGCGCGCGGCCACGGCCAGCCGGAAGACGAGGCCGGGCCCGAGCGGCAGCCGCCCCACCGCACCGGAGTCGAGGCCGTGCCACCACGCGTCGTTGGACCACTCGGGCCAGCGGCCCGGGTCGGCGGGTCCGCCGCGCACACAGGACCAAAGGACGCGGCGGGCGGGGTCGAGGCGCAGATAGTAGCCGCGGCCAGGGCCGCCCCACGGCAGCGGTTCCTCCCTGACGAGGGACCCGCCCGCGCGACGCGCGCGGTGCACCCCGGAGCCCGCTGCGGCGAACACCCGCCCGGTCAGCGGATCGTGGGCGTCGCCGTGGCCGTCGTCGTCGGCGAGCGGCAGATCGGCCGCGGGGACGGCGGGCGGACAGGCGGGGGCGGCGGCCATCAGCTCGGTGTGCCGGTGGACGGTGAGCGAGCCGGGTTCGCGGTGGCGCAGGACGACCAGCGCGTCGCCGGATGCGCGGCCGGTGTCGACGTCCGTCGGCTCCGTGGAGTGCGCGGGGGCGGACGGGCCGAGCACGGTGACACCTGGTTCACCCGCGTCCGTGCGCACGCGCACCGCGCGCGGCCCGCCCGGCGCGGCGAGATCCACGGCGGTCAGCAGGTCGCTCCACGGTTCCCCGTTGCGGCCGAGGCCCGTCGTGACGGCGAGCAGCCGGCCGGTCGGGTCGGCGGCCAGGTGCTCGGCGGGGATCGCCACGGGCACGGTCGCCTCGACGAGCGGCCGTCCCGCGTCGGGGCCGTACGGGTCGAGGACCACGAGCTCGCCGGCGAGGTCGTCGACGAAGGCGGTCCGGTCGCCGGGGAGCGCGAGGAATCCGGCGTGCTCGGCGAGGTGGCGGCCCTCGACCAGGCCTCGCTCGCGGCCGTCGGGGAGGTCCAGCAGCCGTACGCCCCCCGTCACTTGGTCGGCGACGAGCAGGCGAGGGGGCGCGGAGGTGGCCTCGGTCATGACGGTCTCCAGAGAGAGGGCGGATGTCTTGTTGGGAATGATTATCATGTAGAACTCTGGGTGGCCGAGTCCGGCCGAACCGAACCGAGAGAGAAGAGTGCGATGTCGCACCGAGCGCTGAGGGCCGTCCGCCGCTGGGCCGCCGCCGCCGTCATGGGAGTCCTGCTGTCCGGCTGCGGAGCCGCCACCGGCGGCAGCGAGGACAAGCCGGCCGACGCGGGACCGAAGACCGAGGTGACGGTCGAGCCCATCACCGCCGCCAGGAAGATCACCGACGCCAAGGGCGTCACCGTCGCCACCGAGAAGCCGCCCGTCCGCGTCGTCTGCCTCGTCGCCCTGTGCGACGACATGCTGACCGAGCTCGGCATGAAGCCCGTGGCCACCAACTCCGGGCTGCTCGCGCATCCACGCTTCCTCGGCAAGGACGCGGCCGCCCGGATTCCCGTCGTGCCCGGCGGCTTCCTCAGCCCCGAGGCCGAGGCGATCCTGTCCCACGAGCCCGACCTCGTCATCGGTCTCGAGGACACACACGGCAAGCTCGCGCCCGCGCTGAAGGGCGCCACCGTCTTCTGGCCCGTACAGCCGGCCACCTGGGAGGACAGCGTCGGGTACCTGCGCGACCTCGCCGCGCTCACCGGGCGCACCGCGCAGGGCGAGAAGGCGGAGCGGGCCTTCAGGCACAAGCTGGCCGACGCCGAGTCCGGCAGGAGCGCCGAGACGTCACTGATCGTCTTCGGCAGCGACGAGAACTTCGGCGTGGCCACTCCCGGCAACGACGTCGCCGCCGGGCTCTTCCCGAAGATCTCCGACTACCCGTGGAAGAGCCGTGGTGTCGAGGGCTCGTACAGCATGGAGGAGATCCTCGCGCGCGATGTCGACGTCCTGTTCGTCGAGACCCTGTCCTTCGGCGGGCCGGCCGAGGAGAAGCTGTCCGACAAGCTCGCCGAGAACCCCCTGTGGTCGCAGATTCCCGCGGTGAAGAACGGCAAGGTCTACGAGGTCGACTCCGAGGTGTGGGCCAAGGGACGCGGCACCCGCTCGCTCGGCGTCGTCCTCGACGAGGCGACGGCCAGGCTGAAGTGACCCGCCACGTCGTCGCCGCGTCGGGGCTGCTGGCCGTCGCGGCCCTGTGCGCGCTGTGCCTGGGCACCCCGTACGTGCCGCCGCACCAGCTGCCCGCGGCCTTCGACGGCGACACCCTGGCGGGCGTCGTCGTCACCGAACTGCGCCTGCCGAGGCTCGTCCTGGCGCTCGTCGCCGGGGCCTGCCTCGGCTCGGCAGGGCTCGTGCTCCAGGAGGCGCTGCGCAATCCGCTCGCCGTCCCCGAGCTGCTCGGCGTGTCGTCGGGCGCCGCCCTCGGCGTCGCGGCGCCGCTCGTCCTCGCCCTGTCCGTGCCCCTCGCCCTCCAACCGCTGCTGGCACTCGCCGGAGCGGCGGCCGGAGGCGTACTGACCCTGCTCGCCGCCGGCTTCGGGCGCAGCCCGTCAGCGGTCCTGCTGACCGGGGCGGCCGTGGCGGCGGCGCTGCAGGCGGCGCTGCTCGTGCTGATGGTGCTGGCCGACCAGCTCGACCTGCAGCTGATCTACCGCTATCTGCTCGGCAGCCTGTCGGCCCGCACCTGGCACGACGTGGACGGGGTGTGGCCCTGGCTCGCCGTCGCGGCGCCCGCGCTGGTGCTGTGCGCACCGGTGCTGTCGGTCCTGCGGCTCGGCGACGACGACGCGCAGGCGCTGGGCCTACGGGTACGGCGTGCCCGGCTCGCCGCCCTCGCCATCGCCGTGCTGCTCATCGCCCCGGTCGTCGCCGTCTGCGGGCCCGTCGCCTGGGCCGGATTCCTCGCGCCCCATCTCGCCCGCCGGCTGCGGCCGGGCTCGGACGCGGTCGGCTGGCTGCCGTGGTCGGCGGTGTGGGGCGCGGTGATCGTGGCCTGCGCCGACCTGCCCGCCCGGCTCGCCCTCGCCCCGATCGAGACCCCGGTCGGCGCGTGGACGGCTCTCCTGGGCGTTCCCGCCGGGGTCGCCCTGCTGAAGGCGCGCACCGGCGCCCAGGCACGGCGGCCTTCCACCGCCGAGGCGGTGGCGGACGCATGAGCCGCAACGGCACACCGGTCGCGGACGAACGCCCCGCCCGCGGCGAACAGCCGCCGCCCGAGCGGCCCGTACGGGCGCGGAGGACCGGCGGGTGGCCGCTCGCCCTGCTGGCGCTGGCGGTCGTCGTCGCCGGCTGCGCGGACCTCGTGGCCGGGCGGTCGCTCGGGCCGGCGGATGTGTGGCAGGCGCTCGGTGGCGGGGGAGAGACCACCGCACGGCATGTCGTCCTCCAACTGCGGCTGCCCCGCGCTCTGGTGGCGCTCGCCGCGGGTGCGAGCCTGGGTCTCGCGGGCATCGTGCTCCAGTCCGCGCTGCGCAACCCGCTCGCCGGGCCCGAGGTCACCGGCGTGACACCCGGGGCGGTGCTCGGCGCGGTGACCGCCACCGGACTCGGACTCGCCGGATGGCGTTCGCCGGAGGCCGTCGTGGCCGCGGCGTGCCTCGGCGGGTTCGCGGGCGCGGGCCTGCTGTGGCTGCTCGCCGGGCGTCAGAAGGCCGATCCGGCGCAGACGGCCGTGCACGGAGTGCTGGTCTCCGCCGTCCTGTCCGGGTTGACGGCCATGGTGCTCCTGGTCGCCCCCGGCGAACTGGGCAGCGTCGTGCAGTGGCTCGTCGGCTCCACCGAGGGCCGGGTGTGGGACCACTGGCGCCTGCTGTGGCCCTGGGCGGCCGTGTGGGGAATCGCGGCCTGCGCGATGGCCGTACCGCTGACGATGCTGCGCTGCGGCGACGAGCAGGCCGCGGCCGCGGGCCTGGCGACCGGGCGGGCCCGCGTGGGCGCCCTGGTGTGTGCCGTCGCCCTGACCGCGGGAGCCGTCTCGGCCGTCGGCGCCCTCGGGTTCGTCGGACTGCTCGTACCGCACCTGGCCTTCGCGCTGTTCGGCGCGGACCTGCGCCGGGCGCTGCCAGGAGCGGCCCTGCTCGGCGCGACGGTGGTGTGCGGGGCGGACGCGGGCTCGCAGTGGCTGTCCCGGGCGCTGGCAGCCGCGCTGGACATGGACCGGCTGAGCGTGCCGACGGGCGCGCTGACGACGTGTGCGGGCGCTGTCCTTCTGCTGCTGGTGGCCCGCCGCGGCACGGCGGAGGGATGACCCGCGACGGACGCCGGGACGCGCGGCCTCCCGGCACCCGCCGACCGCACCTCTCGCGAACACGACTCATGGAGGACACATGACCACGACGGCCGGCGACCGGTCCCTGCCCCGCGACGCGACGCCCGGGAGCGGCACCCTGCGAATCGAGGGCCTGCGCTTCGGATACCCGGGACGCGATGTCCTCGCCGGTGTCGATCTCGACGTCGGCGCCGGTGAGTCCGTCGCCCTCGTCGGCCTCAACGGCTGCGGCAAGAGCACCCTGCTCAGACTCTGCGCCGGGCTGCTGCGGCCCTCGGCGGGCCGGGTCCTCCTCGAAGGGGACGACCTCGCACGGCTCGGCCGGCGCGCCGCCGCCCGCCGTGTCGCGCTGCTGCACCAGTCGGCACCGCCCGTCCCGGGGATGACGGTACGTCAACTGGTGCGCCAGGGGCGGTACGCGGCGCGCGGCCCGCTCGGCATGCTCCGCGACGGCGACGACGCCGTCTGTGCGCGGGCTCTGGCCGACGTGGGGGTGGCCGCGTGGGCCGATCGCCCGGTCGACGCGCTGTCCGGCGGTGAGCGGCAGCGCGTACGGCTGGCGATGGCCCTGGCCCAGGACACGCGACTGCTGCTGCTCGACGAACCGACCACCTACCTCGACCTGCGGCACCAGCTGGAGGTGATGCGTACGGTCGCCCGGCTGCGCGAGGAGCGCGGCCTGACCGTCGTGATGGTGCTGCACGACCTCGGCCACGCGGCCCGGTTCGCCGACCGGATCGTCGCGCTGCGTTCGGGAGTCGTCGCGGCCGACGGGCCTCCCGCGGACGTCGTCACGCCCGCGCTGCTCGCCGATGTGCTGGGCGTGGCGGGGCGGGTGGGGCGCGACCCGGTGGGCGGATGGCCGGTGTGTTACCCGGATCACCCTCTTCCCGACGACCGAAGCCTTGCGAAATGAAAATCATATTCATTAAAGTCTCTCGTGTGCCGCCGGGAGACCGGTGACACGGATCCGACCGTCGAACCGAACGGAGTTCAGATCATGGAGCAGCACAAGGTGTTCAGCCCGATCGCCGAGCAGGGCCAGCTCGCCCACCTGTCCGCCACCCACTCCAACGCGCTCGTCGAGAACCCCTTCGACGACGCCGTCGAGGCCGACAGCGACAAGTAAGTCCCGTATCGGGCCCGCCCGGAGCGCGATTCCGGGCGGGCCCGACCCGTCCACCGAAACACTCAGGAGACCACGTGGCCACCGCACGGCTCGCCCCCGGCGTCGCACTCGTCACCGTCCCCGGACAGGGCCTCGCGGTGCGCACCCCCGACGGGGAGTTCCTCCGCGTCGACACGGGCACCGCGGACCCCGCCGCGCTGGTGGCCCACCTGACGGGGACCACGGGCGACAGCCCGGCGCTCGAGGGCCTCACCGACGCCTTCGAGCAGGCCGGTTACCTCGCCCGGCCCGGCGGTTCCTCCCCCCGCCTGGCCGGGCGCACGGTCCTCGTCCTCGGCGACGAGCCCCTGACCGGCGCGCTCACCGGTCTCGTACGCGCCGAAGGCGGCGAGGCGCGTGCGGCGCGGCCCGGCGAACTGCCGGCCGTCGAGGGGCCCGGCACCGCCGTCGTCTGGTGCCTCGACGCGCCGGTGCCGTCCGGCCTCTGGGACGACGCCGACCGGCTGCCCGCCCGAGGCGTCGCCTGGCTGCGCTGCCACCGCGAAGGCGCGACCGCCTGGCTCGAACCGCTCGCCGTAGGCCCCGGCGACGTGACCTCCGCGCACATCCGGCTGCGGCGGCTCGCCGCGACGCCCGCTCACCGCGAACTCGCCGCGTACTGGGCCGGTTCGTGCACCACCGACAACGGGCCCGCGCACAGCGCGGCGTCGGCCGCGCTGACCGCCGCCCTGTTCACCGCCGACCTCGTCGCCTGGGCCGCGGGCGCCGACGGCAGCCGGCGCCTGCTGCGCCGCGTCGACCTGCGGGACCTCGCCGTCACGGCGCACCCGGTCCTGCCGGTGCCCGACGTCGCCCCCGTCACCCGATGAGAACGACCCAGATCGCCGTCCCCGGTGCCCGGCTCGTCACCGACATCCAACTGCCCGACGGCGACGGGCCGTTCCCCGCCGTCGTACTGCGCACTCCCTACGACCGCCGGCGCCACCGTGCCGAGGCCCGCGGCTGGGCGGCGCGCGGCTTCGCCGCCGTGGTCCAGGACGTCCGCGGCCGGTACGCCTCCGGGGGCCAATGGCACCCGTACCGCGACGAGGCCGCCGACGGCGCCGCCACGCTGCGGCGGATCCGGGACGAGGCGTGGTCCGACGGCCGGATCGTCGCGGCCGGCGCCTCGTACGCGGCTCACTGCGCACTGGCCGCGGCACGCGGGGACGACCCGGCCGGCCGCCCGGACGCCGTGATCGCCGCGGTCCCCGCGCTCGGCCTCGCCGAGACGGCGCGCGAAGCCGGCGGCGTCGAGCGCCTGTCGGCCCGCGCCGGCTGGTGGGCCGCGCACGGCGACCGCCCCGACTCGGACGAGCAGGCCCTCGCCAAGGCCCTCGCGTCCGACCCCCGCTTGCTGGAACACCTCCCTCCGGCCACGCTCCCGTCCCGCCTCGGCCGGGACCTGCCGTCGTGGGGAGCACTGTGGGAGGCGGTGTTCGACGCGCCGGACGCTGCCGCGCCCGGGCTCCGCGTGCCGCTGCTCGTCGTCGGCGGGTCCAGGGACCCGTTCCTCGGCGACGCAGTACGGCTGTGGCAGCACTGGAGCGGAACCGCACGGCTCCTCCTCGGGCCGTGGGGACACGGGCTCACCGCCGAGCCCGGCCCCGAGGCGCGGCCCGGACACGCGATCGCGCTCGGCGAGCTCTACGTCCGCTGGGCGCGCGCCGCGCTCGACGGCACGCTGAGACCGGGACGGCACGGCGCGATCGCCCTCGGCGGCAGCGAGCACTGGTACGCCGCCGACACCCCCTCGCGCCCCTCCGCCCGGGACTTCGGCTCCCCGGCCGGGCTGCGGCTCCTGCACGGCGAGCACTTCACCGCCGACCCCCACCGCCCCGTTCGCAGTGACGAGTTGGGCATCGACACCGGCGTGCCGGCCGACCGCGCGGTCCTCGTCACCCCGCCCCTGCCCCGCCCGCTCGACCTCCTCGGCAGCGCCGGGGTGCAGCTGCGCGCCACCGCCGACACCCCCAGCGCCGACTGGGCCGTACGCGTCGTCGCGCTCGACCCCGACGGCCGCGCGGACCCCCTCGCGGTCGGCGTCGTCCGGCGCGCCGACCCCCCGGGTGCCGACGCCCGATTCCCCGTCCCGCTCGGCCCGCTGGCCCGCCGGCTGCCGGCCGGGACCCGGCTGCGCGTCGAGATCGCAGGCCACCACTTCCCCGCGCACGCCCGCAACCCGCACACCGGCGAGGACCCCGTGCACGCCAACCGGCTGACCGCCTCCCGGCGCACCGTGCGGACGACGGGCAGCACGCTGCTGCTCCCTGTCGCCGACGGCCGCCGCCACCCCGTGGACCCCGTAGAGGAGACATGCACGTGACCAGCAGCCCGCTCTCCCCCGAGGCGCTCGTCGACCCCGTCTGCGGGCTGATACGCGGAGTCGAGGCCGTGCCGCATCCCACCGGCGCCCCGCCCCGCTACACCGCCGTGACCGCCGACGTCTCCGACGCCCGCCGCTTCGGCGCATGGCCCGCCGACCGGGTGTCGCTCGGCACCACGTTCGGCGACCCGGCCGGCGCGCGGATCGCCGCCGTCGCCGAGGCCGTCGAGCGCTACTGCGGCAACCGGCTGCCCCCGCCCGGGCACCGGGACGCCCCCCGCCGGGCCACGGCAGCCGAACTCCTCGCCGAGGGCCGCACGCTCTACGGCCCCGGTGACCTCCCGGCCTACGCCGACTGGCAGTACGCCCGCCCCCGGTTCGCCTACCGCCCCCTCACGGAGGACACGCCCGCCCTGTGGACCCGGGCCCGGGAGAACGGCGAGGAGGTGTGGGCGCCCGTAGCACTGACCCACCTCAACTGGCGGCAGGGCGAGTGGAAGCAGCTGCCCCGCACGCACCACCTCAACTACGCGGGCATCGCGACCGGCCAGGGCTTCGACGACGCCGTCGAACGCGGCCTCCTCGAAGTCGTCGAACGCGACGCGCTCGAACTGTGGTGGCACCTCGACGGCCCCACCCGCGGCATCGACCCCGCCTCCGTGCCCGGCCTCACCCACGACCTCGCCGGCTGCGATCTCGAGGTGTCGATCGTGGAGATGCCCTCCGAGTTCGCGCCCTGCATGGCCGCGCTCGTGCACGACCGGGCACGCGGCATCCACGCCGCCGGCTTCGCCTGCCGCTACGAACCCGCGGAAGCGGCCCGCAAGGCCGTCCTGGAGGCGGTCCACACCTGGGTCTTCACCCAGGGCGCCACCGATGCGGACGGATGGGTCTTCCGCGCCGTCGAGGCCGGGATGCTTGCCCGCGGGCTCTACCTCGACCACCGGGCCAACCGCCGCTACCTCGACGACTGCGGGACCGACTTCGCGGCCGTACGGGACCTCGGCGCGCATGTGCAGGTGTGGCTCGATCCGCGGATGGCGCCGCTCGCCGCCCGGTTCACCCGGCCGGCGCTCGGTGTCGTACCCGTCGACGCTGTGGCGGCGGGCAGCCGGGCCGCACTGGACGAGTGCCTCGCGGCGGGCGGCCACCGGGTCATCACGCTGGACCTGACCACGGAGGACGTCGCACAGACGCCGCTGCGGGTGGCCCGCGTGCTCGTCTCCGGCCTCGTCCCCAACGCGCCCGCCGCCTTCGGCTACTTCGGCGCCCCGCGCTTCGCGCAGGCCGCGCTGGAACGCGGCTGGCGCGAGGAAGCACCCGCCGGGCCGGGCGACTTCACCCTCGCACCGCCCCCGCACATGTGAGGCCGTGATGGTGCTCTCCGTCCCCGGTGCGCTGGCCCTCGCCAGGTCCACGCAGGCCCCCGGCCCGGACTTTCCTGCGGGGCCGGCGACGGTGACGCTGCCGGGCGAGCCGCTGCCCGTCCCGTCCGGTCTCGACCGCTTGCTGCGGCTGTCGCTCGCGGGCGGCAGGCTGCGGCCGGCGCCCTCGGCCGGCGGCCTGCACCCCGTCGACACGTACCTGCTGCTCGGGGCCGGCTGCGGGCTGCCGCCGGGCGTCTACGTCCACGACCCGGTGCACCACCGTCTGCACCGGCACGGTTCGGCGCCGAAGCCGGCACCGGCGGGCGCCGTCGCCGTCCTGGGCGTGACCGCCCGCCGTACGGTGTCGCACTACGGCCACCGCGCATGGCCGTTGGTGCTGCTCGACGCGGGGCACGCGGCGGCCGCGCTCGCCCTGGCAGGCGCGCCCGGGGTGTGCCTCGACGCGGACGGCCGACTGCTGTCGGCGGCGTCCGGCGCGCAACGCGCCTTCGTCGCCGTGCAGTTGACGCCCGTCCTTGCCGCGGACGCGCTCACCCGCTGGGCCGCTCGCGGAAGCGGCGGACAGCTACCGCCGTCGGACGGGCCCGAGGTCCTGCGCACCGCCGTGGGCGTCCTCGGCGAACTCGCCGCGTCCGGTGACGGGTCCGGTACCTGGCGGGTGGCCCGCGGACCGTCCCTGCCGGACGCCATGCTGCTCTCCCGGCGCAGTGCTCCCCCGGGCCTCACCGGCCTGCCGTCGCGGACGGCCCTGGCGCGCGTCCTGGCGGCGGCGGAGGCGGCGTCCCCGGAGGGACTGCACTGGAGCATGGCGGTCGCCGGCCCCCGCCCCGGCCTGCTGACGGGCGCGTGTGCGTCCGGCGCGCCCGGCGCCGCGCGTCCCGCCGGGACCGGGTGCGCACACGCCGCGCCCCAGGGCGCTGCGGCGCCGGATCCTGCTGTCGCCGAGGGCGCGGGCTCGGCGGCGTACGGCGCCGAGCCCGGCCACGACACGGCGGCCGGGACCGGCCGCGCCGCCTCGGGGGACCGCGCCGCCTCGGGGCACCGGCCCGTGGCCGGTCGCGGCGGGGCCGCAGAGCCCGGGGGCGTCCCCCTGCCCGAGCCGGCCACCGCCGCCGGGGAACCGCCGCCCCTCCGGCTCCGCCGCCTCGCCTCCGGCGACGTGCTGCCGACCCTCGCCCACTGGGCCGCCGGCCAGGGCTGGATCGCCCGCGCGGGTGCCGTGCTCCTCGCGCACGGCTGCCCGTCCGACGCCACGCCCGCGCAGGTGCGGCGTGACCATCTCGCCGCCGGGTACGGCATCGGGCACGCCCAGGCCGTGGCCACCTCCCTCGGGCTGCACTCGCGGCCCGTCGGCTCCTGGCAGGGCGCCGACCTCGGGGCCGCGCTCGGCGGGCCGCCCGGCCGGGACTGGGTGGTGCACGGGCTCGCCCTCGGCCGTACGACAGAAGGAGACGAACCGTCATGATGCTCCACCCGGAGCTGCTGCGCGCCGCCCGTATCGCACGCCGCCCCCTGCTCGCGGCCACCGCCCTGCTTGCGGCCGTCGCGGCGACCCACCTCGCGCAGGCCGTGCTGCTCGCGCTCGCCCTCGCCCGTATCGCCCGCGGCGACACCGGTGGGCTTCCGCTTCTGCTGGGCGCGGTGATCGCCGTCGTACTCGTGCGTGCCGGGCTCGTCCGCGCGCAGCGCCGTACCGCCGTGGGCGCCGGGGCGGCGGTACGCACCGGCCTGCGCGACGAACTCCTCGTACGTCTCGGCCGGACCGGCCCCCCGCAACAGGCCGGCGCCCGCGCCGGAGCCGTACGCGCCACGCTCGTCGACGGCGTCGAGGGCGTCGACGCATACGTCTCGCGCTACCTGCCCCAGCTGCTGATCACCTGCGCCGTGCCGCCGCTGCTCCTGATCGCCGTCGCCGCCGCCGAACCGTGGGCCGTCGTCGCCCTCGCCCCGGCGCTGGTGCTCGCGCTGTTCGCCCCGCGCTGGTGGGACAAGCTGCTGGAGCGGCGCGGGCAACAGCACTGGGGCGCGTACGAGGCCCTGTCCGCCGACTACCTGGAGGCGCTGCAGGGCATGCCCGCGCTACGGGCGGCGGGCGCGGTCGGGCGTACCAGGGCGCGGCTGGAGGAGCGTTCCGCGGCCCTGCACCGGGCCACGGTCGCCAAGCTCCGGGTCTCGCTCGTCGACACCGGCATCACCGACCTCGCCGTGCAGGGCGGCACGGTCGCCGCGGCACTCGTGGCGTGCACGGCGGCCGTCTCCGGGCAGGCGGCACCCGCCGGTACGTACCTGGTGCTGATGCTGGCGTCCGAGTGCTTCCGGCCGGTCAGGGACCTGTCCAGGGAGTGGCACTCGGGGTACCTCGGGGTGTCGGCCGCCGACGGCATCGCCGACCTGCGCACCGCGGAAGGCGGGGTCCCCGACGAGGGGCGGAGCGTCGCCGCGTGGCAGGCGGCACCCGAAGTGCGTTTCGAGGACGTGCACTTCACCCATCCGGGAGGCGGCCGGCCGGCGCTCCGGGGCGTCTCCTTCACCGCCCCGGCCGGCCGGATCACCGCGGTCGTCGGTCCGTCAGGCGCGGGCAAGTCCACGCTGCTCGCGCTGCTGCTCCGGCGCGCCGACCCGGACCGGGGCCGGGTCCTCGTCGACGGCGCCGACGCCGCCGCGTACACGCTCGACTCGCTGCGCCGCGGTGTCGCGGTCGTCTCCCAGGAGACGTACCTCTTCCACGCCTCCGTCGCCGAGAACCTGCGGCTGGGCGCCCCCGACGCGAGCGACACCGCGCTGCGGGACGCGGCCCGGGCGGCAGGGATCCACGACGAGATCGTCCGGCTGCCCGACGGCTACGACACCCAGGTCGGCGAACGCGGTGCCACCCTGTCCGGCGGTCAGCGTCAACGGCTCGCCCTGGCACGGGCCTTGCTCGCCGATGCGCCCGTGCTCGTGCTCGACGAGGCCACCAGCGCCGTCGACGAGCGCCGCGAGGCCCGCATCGTACGGGAGCTGCTGCGGGCCGCCCGCGGCCGCACCTGCCTGGTCGTGGCGCACCGGCTCGACTCGGTGCGCCACGCCGACCGCATCGTCGTCCTGGACGGCGGCCGGGTGGACGCCGTCGGCGACCACGCCGGTCTGCTGGGCGGCGAGGGCGTGTACGCGCGTCTCGTCGCCGCCGGACGCACCACCGAAGGAGAGGCCGCATGAATCCCGAACGCGGCGCGCTGCGCGCCCTGTTGCCGGTGCTTGGCGCCCACCGGGCCACGACCGTCCGCACGTTCGGCGCGGCCCTCGCCGACCAGGCGGCGCTCGTCGCCCTGGTCACGCTCACCGCGCACACCGTGGGCACCGCCGTCGTCGAACGGCAGGCCCCCGGGCCCGGCACGGTGGCCGCCCTGCTGCTGCTCGTCACGGCCCGGGCGCTCGCCACCTGGCGCGAGATGGACCTCTCGCACGACCTCGCCTACCGCGTCCTCGCGGAAATGCGCATCCGTGTCTTCGACGGCCTCGCCCGCAGCGCGCCCGCGCGCGTCGGAGGGCGGCGCAGCGGGGACCTGGCGTCCGCGGCACTCGGGGACGTGGAGGCGCTGGAGTTCTTCTACGCGCACGCCGTGGCCCAACTGGCGGCATCGGGCGTGGTGTTCGGCGGCGGCACGGCGGCCCTCGCGCTGCTCGACCCCTGGCTGCTGACCGCCGTGCTGCCCGTCGCGGCGCTCCTCGTCCTCGCGCCGCTGCTGGAGTCCCGCGGCCGCGCGGCGCGCGGCGCCCGTACCCGGGCCGCCGCCGCCGACCTGTCCGCGGAGACCGTCGAGACGGTCGACGGGCTGCGCGAGCTGCTGGCGTTCGGCGCGCTGGACACCCGGCGCGAACGTCTCCGCGCCCACGGCCGCCGGCTCGGCGACGCCCAACGCGCCGAGCAGGCCTGGGAGGCGGACGCCTCGGCCGTACGCGACCTCCTCGTGGTCGTGGCCGTCGTCGGCGTCGTCCTGGCGGCGGCGCACACCGTCTCCGGCGCGTGGGCGCCCGCCGCGATGGCACTCGCGCTGGGTGTGCTCGCGCCCGTCGCCGACTCGGCCGCCGCACTCGGGCAGGCGGGCGGGCTGCGGGCGGCGGCGGCCCGGGTGGGCGCCGCCGTGCGGGCACCGGCAGGCGCCCCGGCGCCCGCGGCGCCCCGGCCGGTGCCCGAGGGTCCGCTCGGCCTCCGGCTGCGGGGCGTCCGCTTCGACTACGGTGGCCGGGCCGTGCTCGACGGCGTGGACCTGACGGTCCGGCCCGGAGAGACGCTCGCCCTCGTCGGCGTCTCGGGCGCCGGCAAGTCCACGTGCGCGCACCTGGTGGCGCGGTTCTGGGACCCGGCGGCCGGGGCGGTGGAACTCCTCCCGGCCGCCGGGCCGCCGCTCGACCTGCGGGACGTGGCGGAGACCGATCTGCGCCGCGCGGTGGCCGTCGTCGGCCAGGACGCGCCGCTGTTCCACGGCACGCTGGCGGACAACCTCCGCCTCGCCGCGCCGGCGGCGACGGACGACGAACTGGCCGCCGTCGCCCGCCGCACCGGGGTCGACCGCATCGCCGACGGCTACGACACGCCCGTCGGCGAGCGCGGCACCACCCTCTCGGGCGGCCAGCGTGCCCGTATCGCCCTGGCCCGCGCCCTGCTGACTCACCCACGGGTGCTCGTTCTCGACGAGACGACGGCGAACCTCGACACGGAGGCCGACGCGGCGCTCTCGGCCGCCCTGCGGGACGGCGCGCCGTCCCGTACGACGCTGCTGATCGCCCACCGCCCGTCGACGATCCGCCGCGCGGACCGGATCGCGGTGCTGGAGGCGGGGAGGGTGGTGCAGACCGGCACGTGGGAGGAACTCACGGGGGAGGGGGGCGCGTTCGCGCGAGTGGTGGCACGGGGGTGAGCGCATCACGGGTGAACGAATCTCGACCGACCGCGGCGGAGACCGGGCGGCAGCGGCGAGCAAGAACCCGCCGACCCGGTCGTGCAGGCCGAGCACCCGAGCACCGGCGGCCCGCCGGTGAGCGGAGGCGGATCGGCAGGCGCGCGGCGGGCGGCGGGCGGCGTGAGGAGACAGGAGGAAGCCGCACATCGCGGACGGCGGGAAGGCGCGGGCGCGGGTCGCGTCACGGCGGGCGGGCGGCGCCACCCGCCCGCCGTGACGCGACCCGTCAGCTCATGCGCAGGGCCAGGAAGAAGTCCAGCTTGTCCTCCAGGCGTGACAGGTCGCGGCCCGTCAGCTGTTCGATCCTGCCCACGCGGTACCGCAGCGTGTTCACGTGGAGATGCAGGCGCGTCGCGCAGCGGGTCCAGGAGCCGTCGCAGTCCAGGAACGCCTCCAGCGTGGGGATGAGCTCCGCGCGGTGGCGGCGGTCGTAGTCCCGCAGCGGGTCCAGCAGGCGGGCCGTGAACGCACGGCGCACGTCGTCCGGCACGAACGGCAGCAGCAGTACGTGCGAGGCCAGCTCGTGGTGGCCCGCCGCGCACACCCGGCCGGGGCGCGCTGCCGCCACGCGGCGGGCGTGGCGGGCCTCCTCCAGCGCGCCGCGCAGACCCTCCGCCGAGTGCACGGCCGCGCTGACGCCCAGCGTGAGCCGGCCGTCGCCGTCGAGACCGGCCGACAGCGGGGCGCGTACGGACTCCAGCAGGGTGTCGGCGTGCAGACCGGCGTCCGAGGCAGGCGTGGCGTCCTCCTCCGGGCCGAGGGGGCTCACCGCCGGCAGCGGCACCAGCGCGATGGCCTCGTCACCGGTGTGCGCCACGGCGATCCGGTCCGCCGAGTCCGCTCCGGCGGCCGTCGGGTCGACCAGGATCTCCTCCAGCAGCGACTGCGCGACCGGGCCCGCCTCGATGCCCGACTCCGCGCCCCAGTCCACCCTGGCCACGACGACCTGCCAATGCGGCGCGGTCCCGAGACCCGGCAGCAGCACCGGCGCGGCCACCCGTAGCCGTGCGGCGATCTCCGCGGGCGCGGCTCCCGTCTGGACCAGCTCCAGCACCTCCTGGGCGAGACGGCGCCGCACCGTGCGGGCCGCCTCCCGCCGGTCGCGTTCGACGGCGATCAGCTGGGTGACGCCCTGCAGCAGGTCGAGACGGGCCGCGGGCCAGTCCCCGGCGTCGGCCTCGACGGCCAGCAGCCAGTCCGACAGAACGCTCTCGCGGACGTCCCGCGACGCGGCCACGGCCCCCCGGCCGGTGTTACGGATCGGGAAGAGTGAGTAGGTCACGCCCGCGACCACCGCCCGGTGCGGCGCTCGCCGGCCGGCCCGTACCGCCGCCAGGTGCTCGCCGGCCAGGGCCGCGCCGGTCTGCGCGGTGAGCCCCTCGCCGACGCCCGCGATCTGCCGCCCGGTGGGGGAGAGGACCCAGGCCCGCAGGTCCAGGTCGGAGCCGAGGAGGTCCAGCACCGCGTCCGGGCCGCCGCCCGCCGGACCGGAGGTCATCAGCCTCCTGTGTCTGTCGACGACTGCGGCGAGGTCCCCGGCGCGCTCCCCGGAGACCTGCCGCACGACGTACTCGGTGATCGTCGCGAATGCAACGGATTCGTTCACGGCGAACAACGGCAGCCGGTGGCGCGAACACGCCTCCACCAGATCGTCGGGAATGTCGCCGAGCTCCGCCTCGCCCGCCGCGAGCCCCGCGACCTGAGCGCTCGCGAGGATGCGGACGAACGGTTCCGAGTCCTCGGCGCTGCGCCGCCAGGCGAGGCCGGTCAGCACCAGTTCGCCGCCCGACAGGTACCGGCTCGGGTCCCGGAGGTCGGTGGTCATCACGCCCCGCACGCCGCGGTCGAGCTCATCCTCGCCGCCGAGCAGCCGCAGCCCCAGCGCGTCGGTCTCCAGCAGTGCGCGCAGCCGCATCTCGTCGCCACCGATCTGTCTCGTTGTTGCACGTTCCGGCCAGAGATCCTTTGGCCACGGTTTCCGGGGGGAAACGGTGAGGTTGCTGATCTCCGCCTTTCGTTCGAATCTACAAGACGAGAGAGGCGACCAGCCAACTCCTTCATGGTTTCGGTGACTGCACCGCTCGGATCGCGCCTTGTGTACTGGACCACATCGCGTGAACACCACATGAACATCCAGTCGAGGGCCGGCCGTCCCGGGCCCGTTGCGACGACGACCCGAGATAAGAAGAAGAGAGCCACTCATGGACTTCCTTCGCCCCGCCAGCTGGGAGGAGGCGCTCGCCGCCAAGGCCGAGCACCCGACCGCTGTCCCCATCGCGGGTGGCACCGATGTGATGGTCGAGATCAACTTCGACCACCGTCGGCCGGAGTACCTCCTGGATCTGAACCGCATCGGCGAACTGACCGAGTGGGAGGTCGGGGGAGAGAGCGTCCGGCTGGGTGCCTCCGTTCCGTACACCAAGATCATGGAGCATCTGCGGGCCGAGCTGCCGGGCCTCGCGCTCGCCTCCCACACGGTCGCCTCCCCGCAGATCCGCAACCGCGGAGGGGTCGGCGGCAACCTCGGCACCGCGTCCCCGGCCGGCGACGCACACCCGGCGCTGCTCGCCGCGGGCGCCGAGGTCGAGGTCGAGTCGGTGCGTGGCTCCCGCCTGATCCCGATCGACGAGTTCTACACGGGCGTCAAGCGCAACGCGCTGGCCCCCGACGAGCTCATCCGCGCCGTGCACATCAAGAAGGCCGACGGGCCCCAGCAGTACTCCAAGGTCGGCACCCGCAACGCGATGGTGATCGCGGTCTGCGCCTTCGGCCTCGCCCTGCACCCCGAGACGCGCACCGTGCGCACCGGCATCGGCTCCGCCGCCCCCACGCCGGTGCGTGCCCAGGCCGCGGAGGACTTCCTGAACGCCGCGCTCGAAGAAGGCGGATTCTGGGAGAGCGGGAACATCATCACCCCCTCGATCGCCAAGCAGTTCGCGGAGCTCGCCTCCGGCGCCTGCAACCCCATCGACGACGTGCGCGGCACCGCCAAGTACCGCCGTCACGCGGTGGGCATCATGGCCCGCCGCACGCTCGGCTGGACCTGGGAGCAGTACCGCGGCACCGCCCGCACGCTTGAAGGAGCTGCATAAGCATGCGCGTCAACTTCACCGTCAACGGACGCCGCCAGGAGGCGGACGACGTCTGGGAGGGCGAGAGCCTGCTCTACGTCCTGCGCGAACGTCTGGGCCTGCCGGGCTCCAAGAACGCCTGTGAGCAGGGCGAATGCGGCTCCTGCACCGTGAGACTCGACGGCGTCCCCGTCTGTTCCTGCCTCGTCGCCGCCGGCCAGGTCGAGGGCCGCGAGGTCGTCACCGTCGAGGGCCTCGCCGACTACGCCAAGCAGCGCGAGGAGCACGGCGGCTGCGCCGCAGGAGCCTGCGGTACCTCCCTCCAGGACGCCCAGCTGGGGGCACCCCCGGACGAGGTCTGGGGGAGGTCCGCTGCGCCTCGTGACGGGGCCACGGACTCGCAGACCGGCGAGGGCGCCGAGCTCTCCCCGATCCAGCAGGCCTTCATCGACGCCGGCGCCGTCCAGTGCGGCTTCTGCACCCCGGGCCTGCTGGTCGCCGCCGACGAGATGCTGGAGCGCAACCCGTCGCCCACCGACGAGGACATCCGCGAGGCACTGTCCGGCAACCTCTGCCGCTGCACCGGATACGAGAAGATCCTCGACGCCGTCCGCCTCGCGGCCGCTCGTCAGGAGCGTCGAGGAAACCAGGAAGCGACGGTCTGACGATGACGCAGAACACCCGAGTCACCACCGTCCCGGCGGGCACTCCCACCAAGGTCACCCAGGGCTCCCGGACCAAGGGCGGCATCGGCGAGTCCACGCTCCGCCCCGACGGCACGCTCAAGGTCACCGGCGAGTTCGCGTACTCCTCGGACATGTGGCACGAGGACATGCTCTGGGGCCAGATCCTGCGCTCCACCGTCGCGCACGCCGAGATCGTCTCCATCGACACCTCCGAGGCCCTGGCCCAGGCCGGCGTCTACGCGGTCCTCACCTACGACGACCTGCCCACCGAGGTGAAGAACTACGGCCTGGAGATCCAGGACACCCCGGTCCTCGCCAACGGCGTCGTACGCCACCACGGCGAACCCGTGGCCCTGGTCGCCGCCGACCACCCGGAGACCGCGCGCCGCGCCGCCGCCAAGATCAAGGTCGAGTACAAGGAGCTGCCCGTCGTCACGGACGAGGCCTCCGCGACCGCCCCCGACGCACCGCTGCTGCACCCGGGCCGGGACGACCACCACGCCGGTCACGTCCCGCACCCCAACATCGTGCACCGCCAGCCGATCGTCCGCGGCAACGCCGACGAGGCCGCCAGGAAGGCGGACGTGATCGTCTCCGGCGAGTACGTCTTCGGCATGCAGGACCAGGCGTTCCTCGGGCCCGAGTCGGGGCTCGCCGTGCCCGCCGAGGACGGCGGAGTCGACCTGTACGTGGCCACGCAGTGGCTCCACTCCGACCTGCGCCAGATCGCCCCCGTCCTCGGCCTGCCCGAGGAGAAGGTCCGCATGACGCTGTCCGGCGTCGGCGGCGCCTTCGGCGGCCGCGAGGACCTGTCGATGCAGATCCACGCCTGCCTGCTGGCGCTGCGCACCGGCAAGCCGGTCAAGATCGTCTACAACCGGTTCGAGTCCTTCTTCGGGCACGTCCACCGCCACCCGGCGAAGCTCTGGTACGAGCACGGTGCCACCCGCGACGGCAAGATCACGCACATGAAGTGCCGGATCGTGCTGGACGGCGGCGCCTACGCCTCCGCCTCCCCGGCCGTCGTCGGCAACGCCTCCTCCCTCTCGGTGGGCCCGTACGTCATCGACGACGTCGACATCGAGGCCATCGCCCTCTACACCAACAACCCGCCCTGCGGCGCCATGCGCGGCTTCGGCGCGGTCCAGGCGTGCTTCGCCTACGAGGCGCAGATGGACAAGCTGGCCAAGGCCCTCGACATGGACCCCGTCGCGTTCCGGCAGCTCAACGCCATGGAGCAGGGCACCCTGCTGCCGACCGGGCAGGCGGTCGACTCGCCGGCCCCGGTCGCCGAACTGCTGCGCCGGGTCAAGGCCCGCCCGCTGCCGCCCGAGCGCCAGTGGGAGACCACCGAGGGCGCCGACGTCCGCGCGCTGCCCGGCGGCCTGTCCAACACCACGCACGGTGAGGGCGTCGTCCGGGGCGTCGGCTACGCGGTCGGCATCAAGAACGTCGGCTTCTCCGAGGGCTTCGACGACTACTCCACCGCCAAGGTGCGCATGGAGGTCGTGGGCGGCGAGGCCGTCGCCACCGTGCACACCGCGATGGCGGAGGTCGGCCAGGGCGGTGTCACCGTCCACGCCCAGATCGCCCGCACGGAGCTGGGCGTCACCCAGGTGACCATCAACCCCGCCGACACGCAGGTCGGCTCGGCCGGTTCCACCTCCGCCTCCCGCCAGACGTACGTCACCGGCGGCGCGGTGAAGAACTCCTGCGAGCTGGTCCGCGAGAAGGTCCTGGAGATCGGGCGCCGCAAGTTCGGCAGCTACCACCCGGCCTGGGCCACCGCCGAACTGCTGCTGGAGGGCGGCAAGGTCGTCACCGACGGCGGTGAGGTCCTCGCCGACCTGGTGGACGTGCTGGAGGACGAGGCCGTCGAGATCGAGGCCGAGTGGCGCCACCGCCCCACGGAGGCGTTCGACCTGCGCACCGGCCAGGGCAACGGCCACGTGCAGTACTCGTTCGCCGCGCACCGCGCGGTCGTCGAGGTGGACACCGAGCTCGGCCTGGTCAAGGTCATCGAGCTCGCCTGCGCCCAGGACGTCGGCAAGGCCCTCAACCCGCTGTCCGTCGTCGGCCAGATCCAGGGTGGCACCACCCAGGGCCTGGGCGTCGCGGTCATGGAGGAGATCATCGTCGACCCGAAGACCGCGAAGGTCAGGAACCCCTCCTTCACGGACTACCTGATCCCCACCATCCTCGACACGCCGACCATCCCGGTCGACGTGCTCGAACTCGCCGACGACCACGCCCCCTACGGGCTGCGCGGCATCGGCGAGGCCCCGACCCTGTCGTCCACCCCGGCCGTCCTCGCGGCGATCCGGAACGCGACGGGTCTCGAACTGAACAGGACGCCGGTGCGCCCCGAGCACCTCACCGGCACCTGACAGATCCCCTCCACTTCTCCGGGCGGTGCGTGCCATGCCTCCAAAGGAACGTCACTTCCGCACTGCCCGTGCCGCCCGGAGAACCCGAGTGCCGCACCGCTCGCGGCCACAGCACCACCCCCGCAGTACGAGAAGTACCCGCAGAGCAGGTTCGTCTCGGGCCGTCCCCCGGGTCGTGCAGCCGAAGCACCTTCCCAAATCCCGCCACGGAAATCCTTCCGACGGGTGCCCCTGTGAACCTTGGGAGTAGGCACCATGACCCAGCAGTCCACTGAGCCGAGGACCACGGCGGAGGACGCCGGCGCAGGTACGCGCCAGCCCGCCGGCCGGTCCTGGCTCGACCGTTACTTCCACATAACCCAGAGAGGGTCGACCATCGCGCAGGAGGTGCGCGGCGGCATCACCACCTTCATGGCGATGGCGTACATCGTCCTGCTGAATCCGGTGATCCTGTCGGTGCCCGATGCGACCGGCGCGAAGCTCGACGGTGATCAGGTGACCACCGCGACCGTCTTCGCCGCGGCCGCCACCACCATCGTGATGGGCCTCATCGGCAACGTGCCGCTGGCCCTCGCCGCCGGACTCAGTGTCTCCGCCGTGATGGCATTCCAGGTCGCCCCCGAGATGTCCTGGGGCAACGCTATGGGCATGTGCGTCATCTACGGCGCCGTGATCGTCCTGCTCGTCGTCACCGGCCTGCGGGAACTGATCATGAACGCGATCCCTCTGGCGCTGAAGCACGCCATCACCATGGGTATCGGCCTGTTCGTCTGTCTCATCGGCCTCGTCCAGGCCGGATTCGTCACCTCCATGCCCGGTGAGGGCGGCATCGCCGGCGCCAAGCCGATCCAGCTCGGCACGCACGACATGCTCACCGGCTGGCCGGTGCTCTGCTTCTCCGTCACCGTCCTGCTGATCTTCCTGCTCCAGGTGCGCAAGGTCCCCGGTGCGATCCTCATCGGCATCGTCGGCGGCACGGTCTTCGCCGCCGGCGTCCACCAGTTCGCCGGTCTCGACAAGGCCGCCTGGGGCGGTCTGAACGCGCCCGAGATCACCGGATCGATCGTCTCGACCCCCGACTTCGGCCTGTTCGGCGCCGTCTCCTTCGACGGCATGGCCGACGTCGGCGGCATCACCGTCGGCGTCATCGTCTTCACCCTGGTGCTGGCCGGATTCTTCGACGCCATGGGCACCATCATCGGCATCGGCCAGCAGGCCGACCTCGCCGACGACAAGGGCAAGATGCCCGGCCTCAACAAGGCCCTCGCCATCGACGGCGCGGGCGGTGCGATCGGCGGCCTCGCGGGCGCCTCCGGCCAGACCGTCTTCGTCGAGTCCACCGCCGGCGTCGGCGACGGCGCGCGCACCGGCCTGGCCAGCGTCGTCACCGGTCTCGCGTTCACGCTCTGCCTCTTCTTCACCCCGCTGGCCCAGCTCATCCCGACTCAGGTCGCCGCGGCCGCGCTGGTCGTCATCGGCTCGATGATGATGACCAACGCCAAGCACATCGACTGGAACGACTCGGCCACCTCCATCCCGGTCTTCCTGACCACGGTGCTGATGCCGTTCACCTACTCCATCACCGCAGGCATCGCCGCCGGTGTCATCGCCCACGTCCTGATCAAGGCGGTCCAGGGCCGGGCGCGCGACGTCGGCTGGCTGATGTGGGTCCTGTCCGCCGTGTTCCTCGCCTACTTCGCCCTGAATCCGATCGAGGGCTGGCTGGGAATCAAGTAACACCTCCGCCGCCCCTCCGCACACCTTCATCCCGAGGAGACCGACATGCTGGACATCGCCGAAGAGCTGAACCGGTGGGTCGAGCAGGGCCGTTCGTTCGCCGTCGCCACCGTCGTCGCCGTCGGGGGCAGCGCACCCCGCCAGCCGGGCGCCGCGCTCGCCGTCGACAGCGAGGGCACGGCGATCGGCTCGGTCTCCGGAGGCTGTGTGGAGGGCGCGGTGTACGACCTGTGCACCCAGGCGCTCCAGGACGGCGAAAGCGTCCTGGAACGCTTCGGATACAGTGACGAGGACGCGTTCGCCGTGGGCCTGACCTGCGGCGGCGTCATCGACGTCCTCGTCACCCCCGTACCCGCGGACGCTCCCGGCAGGGAGGTGTTCGCGACCGCGCTGGCCACCGCCGCCCGAGGGGAGGCAGCGGCAGTCGCGCGGATCACCGACGGTCCCGCGGAACTGGCGGGCCGCGCCCTCCTGGTGCGCCCCGACGGCAGCTGCGAGGGATCGCTCGGCGGCCACCCGGAGCTGGACCGCACGGCGGGCGCCGAGGCCGCGGCCATGCTGGACGCCGGCCGCACCGGGACCGTCGTCATCGGCGAGGACGGCTCGCGCTGCGGCCGGCCGCTGACCCTGCTCGTCGAGTCGAGCGTGCCCGCGCCCCGCATGATCGTCTTCGGCGCCATCGACTTCGCCTCCGCGCTCGTGCGGGTGGGCAAGTTCCTCGGATACCACGTCACCGTCTGCGACGCGCGGCCCGTCTTCGCCACGAGGACCCGCTTCCCGGACGCGGACGAGATCGTCGTCGACTGGCCGCACCGCTACCTGGAGTCCACCGAGGTGGACGGCCGCACCGTCCTGTGCGTCCTGACCCACGACGCCAAGTTCGACGTCCCGCTCCTGGAACGGGCGCTGCGGATGCCTGTCGCGTACGTCGGGGCCATGGGCTCGCGCCGCACCCACGAGGACCGCAACAGGCGGCTGCGGGAGGTCGGCGTCACCGAGCTGGAACTCGCTCGCCTGCGTTCCCCGATCGGCCTCGACCTCGGCGCGCGCACACCGGAGGAGACGGCGCTGTCCATCGGCGCGGAGATCGTGGCGAACCGACGCGGCGGCAGCGGTGTCTCGCTGACCGGCGCGCACACGCCGATCCACCACGACGGACCCGACGCCGTGGCGGGCCGGATCGGGTCGGTGGCGTAGCACCGTCCGGGGGGTGCGCGGCGCCGTGGTCCGTGCCGCCCCGCTCCTGTCAGGTGTGACGTTTCTGTGAGTCCTGGCGCTGAGTTGTGTGTGGGGGGACACGCGCGGGTCATGGTCATGGGCATGACGTGACCGCAATGACGAAGAGGAACGAGTGGGCAAGGAGCGGGGCGACCGACGTGCGCAGGCGCACGACACGGAGCTCGGTGACACGGTCGCGAGAGCACAGCAGGGTGACGAGGCAGCCTTCTCCCGGGCCTACCGGATCGTCCATCCCCCACTCCTCGGGTTCCTGCGCGGACTCGTCGGCGACGACGCGGAGGACGTGGCCTCAGAAGCCTGGCTCGAAATCGCCCGTGACATCGGGCGCTTCCGCGGAGACGGGGCCGGCTTCCGGGCCTGGACGGCGAGCATCGCGCGCAACCGGGCCATCGACCACCTGCGCCGCATCAGGAGCCGTCCGCGCGGCACGTTCCTCGAGAACGACCTCGCCGAGATGCCGGCTCGTCAGGACACGGCGGAAGAGGCGTTCGAGACCGTCTCGACCCAGGAGGCACTAGCGCTCATCGCCCGGCTTCCGCCCCAGCAGGCCGAGGCCGTACTGCTCCAGACGGTCATCGGACTGGACGGGCCGACCGCCGCCCGTGTGCTCGGCAAGCGGCCCGGCGCGGTCCGCTCCGCCACCCACCGCGGCCTGAAGCGACTGGAGAAGCACCTCGCCTCACTCCGGCCGAAGGGGCGCGTGACAGATTCGGACCCCTGTGCGCTGGGAGGGGCGAGATGACCGCAAACCGATCTGGAGACGCGACGGGCCCCGGGCCCGAGCGGCAGCCCACCACCCCGGCGCTCGACGAGGTGCTGGCCGCCGCCGCGCGTCCGGCGCCCGTCGAGCCGGAGCCCGCCGAACGCGCGCTCGCGGCGTTCCGCGCCGCGCGCGCCGAAGGCGCCCTCTCGCTGCCCACCCGGCCCGAGGACGACTGGCGCCCCGCACCCCTGCCGCGTATCCGCACACGAGGGCTGAAGGTGGGCATCGGCGCGCTCGTCGTCGGTGTGATGTTCGGGGGAGTGGCGATGGCGGCCGGCGCGATCCCGGCGCCCTTCAGCGACCCGCCGGCGCAGCGGCCCAGCCCCGTGCCCGGCGCCTCGTCCGACGGGGAGCCGACCCCGGACACCGTTGGCGAGGAGTCCGCGCCGCCCTCGGCGGAGACATCCGCCGCGCCGTGGGGCGAGCGCCCGCCGACGGCGAAGGACGAGGAGGCGCACTGCCGCGCGTACGACAAGGCGAAGCGGCGCAACGACGCCGCAGTGGCGGGCGCGATGCGGGAGCGACTGGAGGAGGCCGCGGGCGGCCCGCAGGCCGTCGCGGCGTACTGCGCCGAGCTGTTGGCCGAGTCGGACACCGGACCCGGTTCCGGCGGCAGAGGACCGAAGCAGTCCCGCCCGCCGGCCGCCAACGCGCCGGACACGCCCCCGGGCAAGGACAGGAGCGATTCGCTGCGGCACCGGCAGTTCCCCAAGGACTGAGGACCGCCGCCGGGGTCAACCCGGTCCCGCGGCCGGACGCCCCTCGGGGCCCGTGCAGGCGGATCAGGCCGGAGAGCGCTGCCGTGTGGTGCTCGGACCGGTGTGGGTGGGTCAGGTGGGTGCACGACCGGGCGATCCGGCGGGGGCGGCGTGTCACGGTCGGCGGACGTGGGACCGGGCCGATGCGACGGGTGCACCCTTCGGGGCACGGGTCCGGTGGCGATTGCAAGGCGTGCCCGATTGCCGGTGGCGCGCGGGCCCGTGGCGGTGTGTCAGGTCGGTGCGCGACGCGGGGCGGCGTGGCTGTGTGTGGCGGTTGGCGGCGGGACGACCTGGCCGATGCGACAGGCGCCCTCTTCGGACAGGGTCCGTGGCAGTGGCAAGGCGTGCCCGATTGCCGGTGGCGCGCGGGCCCGTGGCGGTGTGTCAGGTGAGTGCGCGACCGGGCGGGGCGGCGTGGCTGTGTGTCGCGGTCGGCGGACGTGGGACCGGGCCGATGCGACGGGTGCACCCTTCGGGGCACGGGTCCGGTGGCGATTGCAAGGCGTGCCCGATTGCCGGTGGCGCGCGGGCCCGTGGCGGTGTGTCAGGTCGGTGCGCGACGCGGGGCGGCGTGGCTGTGTGTGGCGGTTGGCGGCGGGACGACCTGGCCGATGCGACAGGCGCCCTCTTCGGACATGGGTCCGGAGCGGTTGCAGGGCGTGCCCGATTGCCGGTGGCGCGCGGGGCTGTGACGGCGTGTCAGGTCGGTGCGCGACGCGGGGCGGCGTGGCTGTGTGTCGCGGTTGGCGGCGGGACGACCTGGCCGATGCGACAGGCGCCCTCTTCGGACAGGGTCCGTGGCAGTGGCAAGGCGTGCCCAACTCCCGGTAGCCCGCGGCCGTCAGGCGTCCGGCGGATCGGCGCACCCGCCGCCCGTGCAGGCGGAGCCTGCAGCGCCCGGTGGGCGACGCGTCGGTCCCGGTACCGCGCGGGCCCGCCGGACGCCCCCTTCGGGGGTCCGGTCGCCGCCGCCACCCCACACCGTCGAGGCCGCTACATCGCCTTCAACAAGGCCATCGCCCTCGACGCCGCCACCCGTTTCCCGCCGACCGTC
>NZ_JBSFUR010000055.1:0-33122 GCF_053591895.1 Streptomyces sp. NPDC002867
ACATCCGCTCGCCCGGCAGAAGATAGGCCCCCCCGGCCCCCCCCCGGGGCCCCGCCCGCCACCCCCGCCCCCGGGCCCCTGTGACGTGAGCGGGTCAGTCGCCGATGAGCGCGTCGACGAACGCCTCCGGCTCGAACGGAGCCAGGTCGTCCGCACCCTCGCCCAGACCGACGAGCTTCACCGGGACGCCCAGCTCGCGCTGGACCGCGACGACGATGCCGCCCTTGGCCGTGCCGTCCAGCTTGGTGAGCACGATGCCGGTGATGTCCACGACCTCGGCGAAGACGCGCGCCTGCACCAGACCGTTCTGACCGGTCGTGGCGTCCAGGACCAGCAGGACCTCGTCCAGCGGGCCGTGCTTCTCCACGACGCGCTTGACCTTGCCGAGCTCGTCCATCAGGCCCGTCTTGGTGTGCAGCCGGCCCGCGGTGTCGATGAGCACGACGTCCGCGCCCTCGGCGATGCCCTCCTTGACCGCGTCGAACGCGATCGAGGCCGGGTCGCCGCCCTCGGGGCCGCGGATGGTGCGGGCGCCGACGCGCTCGCCCCAGGTCTGCAGCTGATCGGCGGCCGCGGCACGGAAGGTGTCGGCGGCGCCGAGGACCACGGAGCGGCCGTCGGCCACGAGCACGCGGGCGAGCTTGCCGGTGGTGGTGGTCTTCCCGGTGCCGTTGACGCCGACGACCATGACGACGCCGGGGGTGTCGAGGCCGCTCTCGGTCTTGACCGCGCGGTCCAGGTCGGTGCCGACGAGGGTGAGCAGCTCCTCGCGGAGCAGGGTGCGCAACTGCTCGGGCGTACGGGTGCCCAGCACCCTCACGCGCTCGCGCAGCCGCTCGACGAGCTCCTGGGTCGGGACGACGCCGACGTCCGCCGTGAGGAGGGTGTCCTCGATCTCCTCCCACGTGTCCTCGTCGAGGTGCTCGCGCGACAGCAGCGTGAGCAGTCCCTTGCCGAGGGAGTTCTGGGAGCGGGCGAGGCGCGCGCGCAGCCGGACGAGCCGGCCGGCGGTCGGCTCGGGGATCTCGATCTCCGGCGCGACGGGCTCGGCGACGACCGGGTCCTCGACGGCGACCGGGGTCCCGACGGCCTCCTCGGCCGACGGGAGGTCGACCTCCTCGATGGTGCGGCGGGGTTCGTCCCGCGGCGTCTCCGCCTCGTCGCCGACGTGCGGTTCGGTGGGCGGAGCAGTGATGGTCGGCGTGCTCGACGGTGCCGGGGGCGGCAGCTTCTTCTTCTTGCGGCTGCTGACCACGAGCCCGCTGATGGCGCCGATCGCGACCAGGGCGATGACTACAGCAAGGATGACGAATTCCATAACGCGTCCAGTATGCGTGACCGCCCCGCTCCGGAGTCGCTGCGCTGCGGCGGGCGGGTCCCCCACCCGGCCCCCGAGGCTGTGCCCGGACGGCGTGGCCGACCGGAGCTCCCGCCCCTATTCATCTGACGCTGCGTCAGCTACCGTCCCCTTCGCCATGCCCACATCCGGCGGAGGGGGACTTCCCATGGCCTTCACGGTGGCCCGGTTCAACCTGGTGGAGCCGGACGCGACGCCCGAAACACTCGCCGCCCGCTACCGCGCGGCCCTGGAGATGGCCGCGTACGCCGACGACCGCGGCATCGACACCGTCCAGACCGAGGAGCACCACGGGGCCACCGACAACTGGCTGCCCTCGCCCTTCGTCTTCGCGGGCGCGGTCCTCGGCGCCACTCGCCGTATCGCCGTCACCGTCTCCGCGGTCATCGGGCCGCTGCACGATCCGCTGCGCATGGCCGAGGACATCGCCGTGCTCGACCTCGTCGGCCGGGGCCGGCTCGTCACGGTCGCGGGCATCGGCTACCGGCCCGAGGAGTACGAGCGAGCGGGAGTGGAATGGGGGAGGCGGGGCGCGCTCCAGGACGAGCTGCTCGAGACGCTGGTCACCGCGTGGACGGGCGAGGAGTTCGTGTACCGGGGGCGCAGCGTGCGCGTCACGCCCCGCCCGTACACCCAGCCGCATCCGCTGCTGCTGGTCGGCGGTTCGTCACGGGCGGCCGCCCGGCGGGCGGCGCGCCTCGGCCTGCCCTTCTTCCCGAGCGCGCACCTGCCGGAGCTGGAGGCGTACTACCACGAGCGCCGCGCCGAGTACGGCACCGGAGGCTTCTGCATGATGCCCGCCCCCGAAACACCGCTGCTGCACATCGCCGAGGACCCGGACCGGGCGTGGGCTCTGTACGGCCACCACTTCCTCCACGAGGCGCGCACCTACGCGTCGTGGCAGTCGAAGGACATCCGCTCGGTGGTGCGCTCCACCGCGGACACGGTGGAGGAGCTGCGCGCGGAGGGCGTGTACCGGATCGTCACGCCGGACGAGTGCGTGGACCTGGGCGCGGAGAGCCTGGTGCTGCATCCGCTGTGCGGCGGCATGCCGGTGGACGAGGGCTGGCGGAGCCTGCACCTGCTGTGCGAAGACGTACTGCCCCGGCTCACGCGCTGAGCCGGGGCAGTTTCCGTGGTGAGGAGAGGGGCAGCGGGGATTAGCCCATCTCCTCCAACGCCTTGCCCTTCGTCTCCCTGACGTACCTGAGCACGAAGGGGATCGAGAGCACGGCGAAGACCGTGTAGATGATGTAGGTGCCCGAGAGGTTCCAGTCGGCGAGGCTCGGGAAGCTCGCCGTGATGGCCCAGTTGGCGATCCACTGCGCGGACGCGGCGACGCCGAGCGCGGCGGCGCGGATCCTGTTGGGGAACATCTCGCCGAGGAAGACCCAGACCACGACGCCCCAGGACAGGGCGAAGAAGAGCACGAAGACGTGCGCGGCGATCAGGGCGACGACGCCCTGGGTCTCGGGCAGCTTGCCGTCGACGAGGTCGGCGGAGAAGGCCCACGCCTCGAAGGCCAGCGCGACCGCCATGCCGGCGGAGCCGATGAGCGCGAGCGGCCGGCGGCCGATGCGGTCGACGAGGACCATGGCGATCACGGTGCCGACGATGTTGATGATCGACGTGGTGAACGAGTAGAAGAACGAGCTGGACGGGTCGACGCCCACCGACTGCCACAGGGTCGCCGAGTAGTAGAAGGCGACGTTGATGCCGACGAGCTGCTGGAAGACCGAGAGCCCGATGCCGATCCAGACGATGGGCAGGAAGCCGAAGCGGCTGCCGAGCAGGTCCTTGAAGGTCGACTTGTGCTCGCGGCGCATCGCGAGGTCGATCTCCTCGATACGGGCGTCGAGGTCGACGGTCTTGCCCTCGACCTCGGCGAGGACCGCCCTGGCCTTGTCGGTCCTGCCGACGGAGATGAGGAAGCGCGGCGACTCGGGGATCGCGAAGGAGAGCAGGCCGTAGAGGACGGCCGGGACGACCATGACGCCGAGCATCCACTGCCAGGCCTCGAGCCCGCCGATCTCACCGCGCTGCTCACCGTCGGCGAGCTGGAGGATGCCGTAGTTGACCAGCTGGGAGACGGCGATGCCGATGACGATCGCGGCCTGCTGGAAAGAGGCGAGCCGGCCGCGGTAGGCGGGCGGGGAGACCTCGGCGATGTAGGCGGGGCCGATGACGGACGCCATGCCGATGGCGAAGCCGCCGACGACGCGCCACAGGGCCAGGTCCCAGAGCGCGAACGGGACGGCGGAGCCGACGGCGCTGACGGTGAACAGCGCGGCCGCGATCTGCATGCAGCGGATGCGTCCGATGCGGTCGGCGATACGGCCGGCGGTGGCGGCCCCGATGGCGCAGCCGATCAGGGCGATGGCGATGACCTGGGCGAGCGTGCCCGAGCCGATGTCGTAGCGGTCCCGGATCGCCTCGACGGCGCCGTTGATGACGGAACTGTCGTACCCGAAGAGGAAACCGCCCATGGCGGCGGCCGCCGTGATGAAGATGACATGCCCGAGGTGTTCGGGGTGGGCTTCGCGGGCGCCCGATGCCGGCGGGGGCTGCGCAGTGCTGGTCACGTGTACTCCTGGGGCCGTCCGGCAGGCGTCGCCGGGCGTGTGGGGCGAGCCCTTCAAGTGGCGCACAAGTTCTCGCCGCCCACCACTTGAAGGTAAAAGCAACGTTGCAGAGACTATGCCTTCAAGTTTCGAAGTCAAGGGGTCGAACTGTATCCGTGATGCACATCGGCATGGACTATGAGTTCAAGTGTTGAAGATTCAGTGAAGTGCCCGCGAAGGTCCGCATCGGCGGGCGGGCACCGCGGCAGCGGTCGGTTCAGCGCAGCCGCTGGCTGATGACCTTGGAGACGCCGTCCCCCTGCATGGACACGCCGTAGAGCGCGTCCGCGACCTCCATCGTCCGCTTCTGGTGCGTGATCACGATCAGCTGGGAGCTCTCCTGGAGCTCCTGCATGATGCGGATCAGCCGCTGCAGGTTCGTGTCGTCGAGCGCGGCCTCGACCTCGTCCATGACATAGAACGGGCTCGGTCTGGCCTTGAAGATCGACACCAGCATCGCCACGGCCGTCAGCGACCGCTCGCCGCCGGACAGCAGCGACAGCCGCTTGACCTTCTTGCCGGGTGGCCGGGCCTCGACGTCCACCCCGGTGGTCAGCATGTTGTCGGGATCCGTCAGCACGAGCCGACCCTCACCGCCGGGGAAGAGCCGGGAGAAGACCCCCTCGAACTCGCGCGCGGTGTCCCGGTACGCCTCGGTGAAGACCTGCTCGACGCGTTCGTCGACCTCCTTGACCACCTGGAGCAGGTCGGCCCGGGTCTTCTTCAGGTCTTCGAGCTGCTCGGAGAGGAACTTGTGCCGCTCCTCCAACGCCGAGAACTCCTCGAGCGCCAGCGGGTTCACCTTTCCCAGCTGCTGGTACGCCCTCTCGGCGGCCTTGAGCCGCTTCTCCTGCTCCGCGCGGACGAACGGCCGCGGCTGATGGCGCGGATGCTCCGGGTCCTCGGGCAGCTCCTCGCCCTCGGCGGGCGGGGAGGGCGGAACGAGCTGGTCGGGGCCGTAGTCGGCGACGAGCCCGGCCGGTTCCACGCCGAGCTCCTCCAGGGCCCTGGTCTCCAGCTGCTCCATGCGCAGCCGCTTCTCCGCGCCCAGCACCTCGCCCCGGTGCACCGAGTCGGTCAGCTTGTCCAGCTCGCTCTTGAGATCGCGCCCCTGGTTACGGGCGGCCGCCAGCTCCTGCTCGCGCTCCGCCTTGGCCGCCTCCGCGGCCACGCGCTCGGCCTCCGCCCGCACCAGCGACACCTCGACATGCGCCAGCAACTGCCGGCCGCCACTCGCCACGGCGGCGGCGACCTCGGCCTCATGGCGCATGCGGGCGCGGCGCTGTTCGGCGCGCGCCCGTGCCTCGCGCTCGGCCCGCGCCCCCCGGTCGAGGGCGTCGGCGCGGCCCGCGAGGCCCTTGACCCGCTCCTCATGCGTACGGACCTGGAGCCGTGCCTCCATCTCGGTCTGGCGCGCGTTGGCCCCGTCGGCGGCGAGCCGGTCGCGCACATGGGTGTCGGGCTCCTCCTCGACCGGGGTCTCCTCCGCGACGAGCAGCCGTTCGGCCAGCTCCTCGGCCTCCTCCGCCGCCCGCTCCAGCGCCTCCTGGGCCCGGGCGGCCGCCGCGCCGGCGCGCTCGGCCTCGCCCGCGGCGCCGCGGGCCTGCCCGGCGAGGTGGCCGAGCTGCCCGGAGACGGCCGACTTCTCCCGCTCGGCGGCGCGCCTGCGTTCCCCCAGCTCCTCGACGAGAGCGGCGCAGGCGCCACGGCGGGCGGCGGCCTGCTGCTGTGCGGCGGTCAGCTCCTCGCACCGCGCGTCGAGCTGTTCGAGCTCGGCGGCGGCCTCGTCGACGGATGCCTGCACTTCCAGGAGACTCGGCGCCCCGGCGGACCCGCCCTGCGCGAGGTGCGCGCCGAGCACGTCGCCGTCGCCGGTGACGGCGGTCAGCCCGGGGTGCGCGTACACGACGTCCTCGGCGTCCTCCAGGGTGCCGACGACCACGACATCGCGCAGCAGCCGCCGTACGGCGGGCATCAGTTCCTCGGGTCCGCGCACCAGTCCGGCGGCGTACGGGTGGCCGGAGGGGCCGTTGCCTGGGGAGCTGGGGGCCTCGGCCGCTGCCGTCGCGCCCGCCAGGAGCAGGGTCGCGCGCCCGCCGTCCTCCTTGCGCAGCAGCCGGATCGCCTCCGCGGCCGTGGCCGGGTCCGCGACGGCGACCGCGTCGGCCGCGGCGCCCAGCGCCGCGGCCACCGGGATCTCGTAGCCGGGCGTCACCGTGAGCAGCTGGGCGGCCGGCCCCAGGAGGCCCGTGAGCCGGTCGGGCGCGGCGAGCAGTATGCCCGTACCGTCCTTGCGGCGCAGGCCGAGGGCGAGCGCCTCACGCCGGGCCGCGACCGCGGCGCGGCGGCGCTCCGCGCCGGTCAGGGCCTCACGGGCGGCGCTCAGCGCCCTCTCCGCGCCGGTCAGTTCACGCTTGGCGGCCTCATGCTGGTCGGCGAGGGCCGAGTCGTCCGCGTCCAGCCCCTCGACCTCGGCCTTGAGCTGCTCGTACTCCTCCTGTGCGGCGGCGGCCCGCTCCTGGGCCTCGTCGCGGGCGGCGGCGAGCCTCTCGATCTCGGCCTGGGCCGACGCCGCGCGGGAACGCGCCGCGTTGACCTGTCCGCTCAGCCGGGCGAGCCCCTCGCGCCGGTCGGCGATCGCGCGGGCGACGTCCTTGAGCCGGCGCTCCTCGACGGTGAGCTGCCGCTCCAGTTCGGCGCGGTGCGCGACCGTGTCCTCCAGTGCCCGCTCGGCCGCCTCCAGCGCTGCCTCCAGTTCCGCCTCCTGCTGACGGATGCGGGCCGCCTCGCGCTCCATGTCCTCGGGGTCGCGTCCGCGCCGCTCCTCCGCAGGCTGGGCGGTGGCGCTCTTGACCCGGGCGTCGGCGAGCGAGATCGTGCCGCGGACCCGTTCGGCGAGCTGGGAGAGCTCGTACCAGGTCTGCTGGGCGCTCTGGAGGCGCGGCGCGAGGCGCCGTACCTCGTCCTCCAGTTCGACCTCCCGGACGAGGGCCGCCTTCAGCTGCGCCTCGGCCGCTTCCTTGCGCTGCTTGAGGGCGGCCTCGTCGGCGATCTCGGCGTGCAGCGCCTCGCGGAGGGTGACGAGGTCGTCCGCGAGCAGCCGCAGGCGGGCGTCGCGGAGGTCGGCCTGGATGACGGCGGCGCGGCGGGCGACGGCTGCCTGGCGGCCGAGGGGCTTGAGCTGGCGGCGCAGTTCGTCGGTGAGGTCCTGCACGCGCGCGAGATTGGCCTGCATGGCATCGAGCTTCCGCAGCGCCTTCTCCTTGCGCTTGCGGTGCTTGAGGACGCCCGCGGCCTCCTCGATGAAGGCGCGGCGGCCCATCGGGTCGGCGTGCAGGACCGAGTCGAGCTGGCCCTGGCCGACGATGACGTGCATCTCGCGGCCGATGCCGGAGTCGGACAGCAGCTCCTGGATGTCGAGCAGCCGGCAGGTGTCCCCGTTGATCTGGTACTCGCTGCCGCCGTTGCGGAACATGATCCGCGTGATCGTGACCTCGGCGTACTCGATGGGCAGGGCGCCGTCGGAGTTGTCGATGGTGAGGGAGACCTCGGCGCGGCCGAGGGGCGGCCGGCCGGTCGTCCCGGCGAAGATGACGTCCTCCATCTTGCCGCCGCGCAGCGACTTGGCCCCCTGCTCCCCCATGACCCAGGACAGCGCGTCCACGACGTTGGACTTCCCGGAGCCGTTCGGGCCGACGACGCAGGTGATCCCCGGCTCGAAGCGCAGCGTCGTGGCGGACGCGAAGGATTTGAACCCGCGGAGGGTCATGGCCTTGAGGTGCACGCCGCCGGACTCTACCTTTCGCTCGCGGTTTCGCCTCTGAAGGCGCAGGGCACATCAGACGGTAAAGAAAGCATGTACGGGGCGGGCACGGGGAGAGGCGGGGGAAAGAAAGAAGGGACGCCTGGGCGTCCCTTGCATATCTTCGTGCGCGACGGAGTCCGTGCTCAGGTGAGCGCAGGCTCGCCCTGGTGTACGTCGATGTCGATGCCGTTGAGAAGCGGCTCGCCAGGGTGCTGAGCGGCGGCAGCCGTGAGCGCGTCGTTCTCGGACTGAATGCGTACGAGCTCGGACTCGAGGTCCTGGACGCGCTGCTGTAGCCGTCGCATCTCGGCGAGGAGTCGCGGGTCGGAACCGCCGACGTAACCGAGAAGCGCCTTTGCCATGATGGATGGTCCTCCACAATGAGTGACCGACCGATGCGGTGTGGGTCGTGAGGGATTCGCACCCGCGGTGCTGACAGCTCTTCTTGTACTGCTGGGGTCTTGCTGCGGTTCTTTACTGCCAAACAGCTAAGGTGCGCGGGGCTTCCAGAGTCTCACCAAAAAGTTTGACGGTCAACACGATCACACCCCGTATCGGCGGGCAGCCCGGGGGCATACGGCCGCTCCATCGAGCGGGGTGCCTGACCTGCGGGGCCCTGGGGGCGTGGCGATCATCCTTCTCTCCGCAGCCTGGCACGGGGAGCCTCTTCTTGGCAACCACCAGGCGGTTTCCTCCCCGGACCGATGCCTGTGGCACATGCCGGAAGGTGCTCGCGACGTGACTGCGGGCACCCGGACGGAGGACACTTCAGCGGACGGCGAAGTCGGCGTAGATGCCTCTGGGCGTGTCCCAGATCTCAGTGACGCCGTCGACGCGGCCGGGAGTGTCGCCGGACCGCAGCCAGTCCAGCAGACGGTGGCAATTCTCACGCGGCCCCTCGGCGACCACCTGCACCCTGCCGTCCTCCAGGTTGAGGGCGAAGCCCTTGAGGTCTCCGATCTCGAGTGCGTTCGCCCTGGTGAACCAGCGGAAGCCCACTCCCTGTACCCGGCCGCGTACCCACGCGGTGAGGCGCGCATCGTCGTTCATGAGGGCACCGTAACCGGCCGAATGGGCACAGATCACATCGCCCCCGGCGTGCCATGGCGTACAGTCCGGACGCAATGAGCGTCACCCGTTCGGGTGCACCCATTGACGTTCGACGCCGAGCAGGACGGCGTCGGGAACCAGGAAGGCACACCAGATGGGTCGCCATCGGAAGAAGCGCGCGGGTCTGCCCGTGCGCACCGGGCTGCTCGGCGCCTCCGCTGCCATGGCGGTAGGCGCCGTGGCCGTCACCACCGGCATCCTGCCGGTCGGTGACACGTACACGATCGGCTCCTCCAGCAACGAGTCCCCCGCGGAGATACGCACCGGAGGACCCGCCCTGCTCCAGACACAGGGAGAGGCGAGCACCACGCCGACGCCGTCCCTGTCGGCGACGCCGAGCCGGACGCCCCAGCCGTCGAAGTCCCCCGCGAAGCCGTCGCCCACCAAGCGGGTCGAGAAGGCCAAGCCCTCTGCGAAGCCGTCGCCCACCAAGCGGGTCGAGAAGGCGAAGCCGTCCGCGACGCCTTCCAAGAAGCCCGTGGAGAAGAAGACCCCAGCCGCCCCCGAGCCGGAGAAGACCACGTCGGCGCCGGTGCCTGAGCCGTCCCGTGAGGCGGACCGGCCCGAGTCGCGCCCGTCCTCCCCGGCCGCTGTTCCCACGTCCGGTGTGTCGGCGACCGAGGCCGCCGTGCTCAACCTGGTCAACGAGGAGCGCGCGAAGGTGGGCTGCTCCCCCTTCAAGGCGAGCACCGCGCTGGCGGAGCTGGCGCGGGTCCACTCCAAGGACATGGCGGTACGCGGGTTCTTCGACCACACGAACCCCGACGGTCAGAACCCGTGGGACCGCGCGGCCGCGGCCGGTGTCGCGAACCTCGGCGGCGAGAACATCGCGCGCGGCCAGGCCGACGCCGGTGCGGTGATGAGCGCCTGGATGCAGAGCGAGGGCCACCGCGCCAACATGCTGAACTGCGACTACACGACGATGGGCGTCGGCGTGTACATGGGCGACGGCGGCCCGTGGTGGACGCAGAACTTCGGCTATTGAGATGTCCGCAGGTCAGTGACCTGTCAGCTTGCCTGGGCCGTCTCGGCGCCGCTATCGGCAACCGAGGCGGCCCAGACTTCGTCCACGGCGGCCCGCGTACGCGTCTCGCTCCTTCGCCGCCGCCCCCTGCGCCCGATACCCTCAGCCCGTGGAAGGCCGAAGACCACTCTGGCGCAGGCTGGCGGTCCCTGTCCTGATCGTCTGGCCAGTGTTGTCACTGGTGGCATGGGGGCTGGCAGAGCTTATTGGCGCACATCAGAACCTGGCGAGCTCTGCGGCCTTCGTGGGTCTGATGATGCTGGGAGGACGAGTGTCCGAGGCGGGTCGACAGTGGCGTGAGCGCCGTCGCCGAGCTTGAGGCTGACGCTCCTGCATTTTGGTGCTGGGCCAGACCCATTGCCGCATCCGCCCTGGGCGCTGTCTCTTCGAAAGGGCGATCTCTGGGGCAGCGCTGACCGGCGTAGGCTGGCGGGCATGGGCGACGACCTTGGATTCGACGTGTTCTCCCGGCAGTGCCCCTCGCGCGGCACGCTGGAGCATGTGACGGGCCGCTGGGGCAGCCTGACGATGGGCGCCCTCTACGGGGAGCGGCTGCGGTTCAACGAACTGCGCCGCCGAGTCGACGGCGTGAGCGAGAAGATGCTGTCCCAGACGCTGCACGCGCTGGAGCGCGACGGGCTCGTGCACCGCGAGGCGCAGCCGACCAATCCGCCGCGCGTGGACTACGAACTCACCCCGCTCGGCCGGGCCGTCACCGAGCAGCTGCTCGGCCTGATCCACCTGGTCGAGGGCCGGATGCCCGAGGTGCTCGAGGCGCGGCAGCGGTACGACACCGGCCGTGAGGAAGCCGGCAACCGGGCGGCGGTCCGCTAGAGGACGACGGCACGGGGGCGGGGCGGCCGACGGCGTCAGGCCGTGGTACGCGGGACCCGCTGGCAGCGGGGGCAGAAGTAGCTGGACCTGTTCATCCAGGGGCGGCGCCGCATGACCGTGCCGCAGCGGTTGCAGGGCTCTCCCTCGCGGCCGTACGCGTCCAGGGAACGCTCGAAGTACCCCGATTCGCCGTTGACGTTCACGTACAGGCTGTCGAAGGTCGTGCCGCCGACCGCGAGGGCGGCCGTCATCACCTCGCGTATGTGGCCCAGCAGTTCCACCGAGCGCGGCCGGGTGAGCGTCGCGGTCGGGCGGTCGTAGTGCAGCCGGGAACGCCAGAGCGCCTCGTCCGCGTAGATGTTGCCGACGCCGCTGACCAGGGACTGGTCGAGCAGGGCGCGCTTGACCGTGGTGCGGCGCGCGCGGAGCGCGGTGTGGAAGACGACGTCGTCGAAGAGCGGGTCCAGCGGGTCACGGGCGATGTGCGCGATGACGTCGGGCAGTCCCTCGGGGGTGTTGTCGTGCAGCGACAGGCCGCCGAAGGTGCGCTGGTCGACGAAGCGGAGCTCGGTGCCGAGGGAGTCGTCGAAGCGGAGCCGGATGCGCAGGTGCTTCTCGTCCGGGGCGTCGTGCGGCTGCACCAGCAGCTGTCCGCTCATCCCGAGGTGACCGAGGACCGACGTGTCCGTGTCGGTGAGCGGCAGCCACAGGTACTTGCCGCGCCGGCGGGCGTCCCCGACGGCCTGGCCCTTCAGCCGGGCCGCGAAGTCCTCGCCGCCCGCGACGTGCCGGCGCACGGCGCGCGGGTGCAGCACCTCCACCTCGGCGATGGTGCGTCCGCCGACCCAGGTGGCCAGTCCGCGGCGTACGACTTCGACCTCGGGCAGCTCGGGCACGGGTCTCCTTCCGCGGTGGTCGGGGCGATGCCCGCAGCGTATCGCGCGACGCAGGGCGTGCAGTGCTGAGACCCCTCGCCGCTGCGGCGAGGGGTCTCACAGGAACTGCTGCGGAAGCGGATGCCCGGGGAAGGACCGGCTCAGGCCGAGGCCCGGTCCGTCGGCGCCGGGGCGGGAGGGGTGTCGGCGGCCCCTTCACCACTGCCCGCGTCCGGTTCGACCGCGGCCTGGGCCGCCGCCTTGGCGCGCTCGTCCGCGGCGGCGCGGATCTCCCGCCACGCGGATTCCGCCGCCTGCTGCTCCGCTTCCTTCTTGCTGCGGCCGGTGCCGGTGCCGTACGAGACACCACCGACGCGGGCGGCAGCAGTGAAGACCTTCTCGTGGTCGGGTCCGGTCTCGGTGACGAGGTACTCCGGCACACCGAGCCCCTCGGCCGCGGTGAGCTCCTGGAGACTGGTCTTCCAGTCCAGGCCCGCACCGAGGTTCGAGGACTTCTCGATCAGCGGGTCGAAGAGCCGGTGCACCAGCTCGGACGCCGCTTCGAGACCCTGGTCGAGATAGACGGCGCCGATCACCGCTTCAAGGGTGTCGGCGAGAATGGAGGCCTTGTCCCGGCCACCCGTGCCCTCTTCACCCCGGCCCAGCCGGATGAAGGAGCCCAGTTCGAGGCCGCGGCCGACCTCCGCCAGCGCACGCGAATTGACCACCGCGGCCCGCAGCTTGGCCAGTTGGCCTTCGGGCAGGTCGGGGTGGGTGCGGTAGAGCGTGTCGGTGACCACCAGGCCGAGCACCGAGTCCCCGAGGAACTCCAGACGCTCGTTGGTGGGCAGACCGCCGTTCTCGTACGCGTACGAACGGTGGGTCAGCGCGCGCACCAGAAGGGCGGACTCGAGGTGATACCCGAGCCGCCCTTCCAGAAGCGTGTGGGACGAGGCTGCGTTGACTGTGTTCGTTGCGTCTGCCTGCTTCTTGGCAGGGGACACCTCAGACATCGGGCCTCTCACCAGCCGCTCAGACCTCGAGGACCTGGCGCTTGTTGTAGGTGCCGCAGCTCGGGCACGCGATGTGCTGCTGCTTCGGCTCCTGGCAACGCTCACACGAAACCAGGGTGGGGACCGCAGCCTTCCACTGCGACCGGCGGTGGCGCGTGTTGCTGCGCGACATCTTCCGCTTCGGAACAGCCACGGCTACTTCTCCTGCTTCTCGTCGACGCCCGCTTCGGCGCCGCCCATGTTGTCCTTCTCACCGGTTCCGAGTGAATCGGCGAGTCCCTGCAGTGCCGCCCAACGGATGTCGACGGCGTCGTGGTGGTGGTCCGGGTCGTCGTCCAGCCTGATCCCGCACTCGGGACACAGGCCGGCACAGTCCTCCCGGCACACCGGCTGCATCGGCAGTGCGAGCACCACCGCATCACGCAGCACGGGTTCGAGGTCGAACATGCCGTCCTCGAGATAGAGAATGTCCTCGTCCTCGTCGTCGACAGGCTCCGCGGGGCGGCCCCGGTCGTCGGCGTCGGGATACGTGAACATCTCCTGGAAGTCCGCGGCGACCTCTTGGCGCAGCGGCTCCAGACACCTTACGCACTCCCCCTCGGCGCTCGCACGGGCGGTGCCTGTGACGAGCACCCCTTCCATGACGGACTCGAGGCGCAGCTCCAGCTCCACCGGCTTGCCCTCGGGCACTCCGATGACGCCTTCGATGCCCAGGTCCTTCGGCGCGTCCACCGTGCGGGACAGCCGCTGCAGCGCACCGGGCCGCCGTCCCAGCTCGTGCGTGTCGAACACGAGGGGGTTGCGGTGGTCGAGGCGCGTGCTCACGGCTCTTCCTGCTTTCGGATCGTGGGGAGGGGCCGTCCCGATTCGTGGGGCGAAGCGGGCAGCCGGGATCGCGGAACTACGCGCGACCGAAGAGCCAGGATACTGGACCGGCCGCCGTAGACCCAATCCGGGCTGTTCGGCGGCCTTCCGGCCCTAGCGGCCCTGCTCGTAGCGACGCAGCTGCTCCATGTCGATCATGCTCGTGTCGAACAGGCTGGTCTCGTCGAGCGCGGCGCCCTGCTGGGCCTGCGGCTGGTGCTGCTGGTAGGCGTAGGGGTCCTGCTGCGCGTACTGCTGCGGGTCGTAGCCCTGCTCCTGGTACGCGGCGTACGGGTCGGTGCCCTGGGCCCCGTAGCCTGCGTAGGAGACGCCCTCGGGGGCGTACGCCTCCTGCGCCTGGTAGCCGTACACGTCCTGCTGGGCCGGGATCTGCGGCGCCGGCGGCGGCTGGTACGCCGCGTACGTCTCCTGCCGCTCGGGCTCCGGGGCGGGCTCGGCCAGCTCGGCGAGGCCCGCCAGGTAGTCCGCGTCGCTCGTGGGCTGGTGGCCGCCCGCGGCGTCCTGCGCGGCCATGTGGGCGCCCAGATCGTCGGTGGCGATCCGGCCGTGCAGCTTCTGACGGCCGCGGCCGACCGCGTCGAGGGTCTTCGACAGCACGGCCTCGAAGGCGCCCAGCTTGGCGTCGACGTACTCGTCCGCGCGCCGGATGAGCGTCTGCGGGTCGCTGCTGTGCTCGGGGGCGTCCTCGTCGGCGAAGCCGTGCTCGTCGAGGCCGGGACCGCGGCCGAGCAGCTTCTCGCGCCCGCGGTCGACCGAGCCGATGGTCTTGGTGAGGACGACCTCGAAGTTGGCGAGCTTGGAGTCGACGTAGTCGTCGGCCTCCGCGCGGATCTCCTCCGCCTCCTTGCGCGCCTCGGCGAGGATCCGGTCCGCCCGCTCCTGGGACTCGCGGGCGACCTGGGTGTCGGAGATGAGCGAACCACGCTCGGCGTGGGCGGACTCGATGATCCGCTCGGCCTCCTTGCGGGCCTGCTCGACGAGCTGTTCCCGGCCTCCGATGAGCTCCTGGGCCTGGGCGAGGGAGCCGGGCAGCGCCTGGCGGACCTCGTCGAGCATGGCGAGCAGCTCGGCGCGGTTGACCACGCAGGAGGCCGACATGGGCATGGACCGGGCGTTCCCGACCGCCTCGACGATCTCGTCGAGCTTCTTCTGCACGTCCACCGTGTGTTTGCCACTCTCTACAGCCGGATTGGAGACGGACGGGTCGACTGTACGACCACTCGGCGCCCTCCCGACACCGGGTGACGGACTGTCAGCGGCTCACTTCTCGGCGAGCCGCCGGACGAGGGCCTCGTGTACCACCGGCGGCAGCAGGTGGGAGACGTCGCCGCCCCAGGCCGCGACCTCCTTGACGAGGCTGGAGGAGAGGAAGCTGTAGGTGGGGTTGGTCGGGACGAACAGGGTCTCCACACCCGAGAGGCCGTTGTTCATCTGGGCCATCTGCAGCTCGTAGTCGAAGTCGCTGACGGCGCGCAGCCCCTTGACGATCGCGGGGATGTCGCGTTCCTTGCAGAAGTCCACGAGGAGACCGTGGTGGGACTCCACCACGACGTTCCCGTACTCGGTGGTGACCTGACGGATCAGCTCGATCCGCTCCTCCACCGTGAACAGTCCCTTCTTGGACTGGTTGATCATCACCGCGACGTGTACGACGTCGTACAGCTTGGAGGCGCGGGCGATGATGTCGAGGTGTCCATTGGTGATGGGGTCGAACGACCCCGGACAGACTGCGCGGCGCAACTGAAGTCCCTCGCTCTCCGGTCCGGTCATGGTGCGTCTTCGCACGTAGAGGCGGCGCGACCGTACCAAAGCGTCCCTTCGCCGTAGCGACGGGCCCGCAGCGGCTCGAAACCTTCGGGCCAGTTGAACTCTCCGCCTCTGGTGCTGCGCTCCACGGTGGCGAGCGCAGCGTCCGCGAGCCAGCCCCCGCGGCGGAGTGTGAGCAGAATCTCGCGAAGATCGTCGTCGGTGACGGCGTACGGCGGGTCGAGGAAAACCACGTCGTAGGGGTGCTCCGGAGCCGGGCCCGTGACGATCTGCTCGGCCTTGCCGGTACGGACCTCGGCACCGGGCAGGCCCAGCGCGCGGACGTTCTCCCGGACGGTGCGGGCGGCGCGGGCGTCGGCCTCGACCAGCAGGGCGTGGGCCGCGCCGCGGGACAGGGCCTCCAGACCGACGGCGCCCGAGCCCGCGTAGAGATCGGCGACGCGGATGCCGTGGAGGCTGCCGAGCTGGGACTCCCAGCTGGAGAAGAGTCCTTCCCGGGCACGGTCGGACGTGGGGCGGGTGCCGTTGCCGGACGGAACGGCGAGGCGGCGTCCGCCGGCTGCGCCGGCGATCACGCGGGTCATCTCGGGCCTCTCTGTGCGGGCTGACCTCCCAAGTCTCTCAGCCCTTGTCGAGGTACTGCTCCCGCTCCTTGTCCAGCAGGGCGTCCAGCGCCATCCGCAGACCGGGCAGGTGCTCCAGCTCCGGATCGGCCCGGACGACGGAGGCGGCCTCCTCGCGGGCGGCGGCGATGACCTCCTCGTCCTCGATGACGGCGAGCATCCGCAGCGAGGAGCGCACCCCGGACTGGGCCTGGCCGAGGACGTCGCCCTCGCGGCGCTGCTCCAGGTCGATCCGGGAGAGCTCGAACCCGTCCAGCGTGGCCGCGACCGCGCCGAGCCGGGCGCGCGCGGGGCTCGCCTCGGGCATCTCGGTGACCAGGAGGCACAGTCCGGGCGCGGAGCCCCGGCCGACCCGGCCACGGAGCTGGTGGAGCTGGGAGACGCCGAAGCGGTCCGCGTCCATGATCACCACGGCCGTGGCGTTCGGCACGTTCACCCCGACCTCGATGACTGTGGTGGCGACCAGCACGTCGATGTCACCCGCGGCGAAGCGGCGCATCACGTCGTCCTTGTCGTCGGGCGCCATGCGCCCGTGCAGGACCTCGACGCGCAGTCCCGCGAGGGGGCCGCGGGCCAGCTGCTCGGCGACCTCCAGGACCGCGAGCGGCGGCCGCTTCTCCGCTTCGTCCTCGGCCGACTTCTTCCTGGTCTTCTCGTCCTCGGCATCCCCGATCCGGGGGCAGACCACATACGCCTGGTGGCCGCCCTCGACCTCCTCGCGCACCCGCTCCCAGGCGCGCGCCAGGAAGTGCGGCTTGTCGGCGGCCGGGACCACATGGCTGGCGATCGGCGACCGCCCGGCCGGCAACTGGTCGAGCACGGAGGTCTCCAGGTCGCCGAAGACCGTCATCGCGACCGTGCGCGGAATGGGGGTGGCGGTCATCACCAGCAGGTGCGGCGGCTGCTTCCCCTTCGAGCGCAGGGCGTCGCGCTGCTCCACGCCGAAGCGGTGCTGCTCGTCGACGACGACGAGGCCGAGGTCGTGGAACTGCACCTTGTCCTCGATCAGGGCGTGCGTGCCGATGACGATGCCCGCCTCGCCGGTCACCAGGTCGAGCAGTGCCTGGCGGCGCGCCGGCGCGCCCATCGAACCGGTCAGCAGCACGACCTTGGTGCCGTGGTCCGAGCCGCCGAGCGCCCGCCCGTCGCCCGACTCCCGCCCCTTCTGCGCAGACTCCCCCGGAGCCTTCGGCCCGGGGGGACCCCCATCGCGCCAAAGTCCCCAATTTTCGGCGAGGTCGCCCATCATCTCGGTGATCGAGCGGTGGTGCTGCTGGGCCAGGACCTCGGTGGGCGCGAGCATCGCCGCCTGACCGCCCGCGTCGACGACCGCGAGCATCGCCCGCAGTGCCACCAGCGTCTTGCCGCTGCCCACCTCGCCCTGCAGGAGGCGGTGCATGGGGTGCTCGGTCGCCAGGTCGTCGAAGATCTCCTTGCTGACCGAGCGCTGGCCCTCGGTGAGGGTGAAGGGCAGCTTGGCGTCGAAGGCGTCGAGCAGTCCGCCGGGCACGGGCCTGCGGGCGACGGCGGACAGCTGGGTGTCCGCGAACCTGCGGCGGGCGAGCGCGACCTGGAGGACGAACGCCTCGTCCCACTTCAGCCGCTGCCGCGCGGCCTCGATGTCGGCCTTGGTGCGCGGCCGGTGGATCTTGTGCAGGGCGTCGGGCAGGTCGGTCAGCCCACGGCCCTCGCGCAGGGCGGGCGGCAGCGGGTCGACGGCGTCCCGCGCACTGGGCAGGACGGCGTCGACCGCCTTGGCGATCTTCCAGGACTCCAGCTTGGTGGTGGCCGGGTAGATCGGGATGAGCGCCCCGGCCCAGCTGTCCACGGCCTCCTCGCCATCCTCGCCGCGCAGCAGCTCGTAGGCGGGATGGGCGAGCTGGAGCCTGCGGTTGAACATGGAGACCTTGCCGGCGAACATCGCGCGGGTGCCCGGCAGCAGGTCCTTGTGCGGCTTGTGCACGCCCTTGCCGAAGAAGACCAGCTGGAGCCGGCCGCTGCCGTCGGTGATGGTCACCTCGAGCCGCCGTCCGCGGCCCTGATTGAAGGTCAGGACGCGCGCGTCGGCGACGCGGGCCACCACCGTGACGTGCTCGTCCAGCGGCAGCTCGGACAGCGACGTCAGCTCGCCGCGCTCCGCGTACCGCCGGGGGTAGTGGTGCAGCAGGTCACCGAGGGTGTGCAGGTCGAGGTGCTCGGCCATCACCTTCGCGGTGGCGGCTCCGAGCGCGTTCTTGAGGGGTTCGTCGAGCGCGGGCACGCCACCCATTGCACACCACACCACCGACAGTCGTCGCGCACCTGTGGACAGCGCGCCCCACGGGCCGTGCGCCTACTCCACGCCGATCAGCAGCGGCGTCCCGCGGCCGCCGCCGTCGTAGACGAGGGTGTCGACGGCGAGGTACCCCTCGCGGACGTGGGCCTCCAGGTGTGCGGCGAGGCCGGTGGGGACGCCGTCGCCGAGCACGAGGGTGACCAGTTCGCCGCCGGAGGAGAGCATCCGGTCCAGGACCGTGAGCGCCGTGTCGGTGAGGTCCTTGCCGATGACGGCGACGTCGCCGTCGATCAGGCCCAGCACGTCACCGGCCTGGCACACGCCCGCCGAGGTCCACGACTGCCGTTCCGCCACGGCGAGTTCGGCGTACCGGGTCGCGCCCGCGGCCGCCGACATGGCGACCACGTCCTCGTCGAAACGGCGGTCCGGCTCGTGGACGGCGAGCGCCGCGATGCCCTGGACCGCGGAACGGGTCGGGATGAGCGCGACGCGGACGCCTTCCGCGCGGGCCTGTTCCGCCGCGGCCGCGGCCGTGTGCCGCAGGGACGCGTCGTTGGGCAGCAGGACGACCTCACGCGCGTGCGCCCGTCGGATGGCGTCGACCAGTTCGCCGCTGGCCGGCGGCTCCCCCGGCCGCATGGGCACGGTCGTGGCGCCCGCCTGGTCGCACAGGTCGACCAAGCCGTCGCCGGGGACGACCGCGACCACCGCGCGCTGCACCCGCTCGCGGGGTTCCGCGGCCGACTGGGCAGACTCGGCGGCCTCGGCGCCGAAGTGGGTGATCCGGATCCGGTACGGCCGCCCCGCCTCGACGCCGGCCTCGACGGCGGCGCCCGCGTCGTCCACGTGGACATGGACGTTCCACAGGCCGTCGCCGCCCACGACGACGAGCGAGTCGCCGAGCGCGTCCAGCCGGGTGCGCAGCCGGGCGACGGCCTCGTCGTCCGCCTCCAGCAGGTAGATCACCTCGAAGGCGGGCCCGCCGCCTTCGCACGGCTCGACCGCACGGGCCTGGAGCGCCGGCCGGGCCGACGAGAGTCCCGGGGCCGCCGGCGCCTCGCCGGAGACGGCCTCCACCAAGGCGCCGAGCACCGCGAGCAGACCGCGCCCGCCCGCGTCGACGACGCCGGCCCGGTCGAGGACCGCCAGCTGGCGGGGAGTGTTGTCGAGGGCGGTCCGGGCGCCGGCGTAGGCCGCGTGGAGCGCGTCGGTTGGTGCGTTCTCGGCCGCCTCGGCGGCGGCCGAGGCCACGGTGAGGATGGTGCCCTCGACGGGGTGGGCGACGGCCTCGCGCGCCATCTCGGCGGCCCGCCGCAGCGCTCCGGCCAGCCGGCCGCCCGCACCGATGCGCTCGGCCATGCCCCGCAGCAGCTGGGCGAGGATCGTGCCGGAGTTGCCGCGGGCGCCTATCAGCGCGCCGTGGGCCATCGCGTGCATCACATCGGCGAGCGAGGGCTGCGACCGCCCGGTCTCGTGGGCGGCGAAGACGGCTTCCACGGCCTGGGCGGCGGACTCCGCCGTCAGATAGAGGTTCGTGCCGGTGTCCCCGTCCGCGACGGGGTAGACGTTGATCGCGTCGATCTCCTCGCGCTCCCGGCCGAGGGCCTCCAGCGCCAGCGAGCACCAGGCGCGTACCACTTCGGCGTCCATCGTCTGCGGCACCTGGTGGTCCTCCTCGGTCGGCCGTCCGGGCCGTGGGCGGCGGGGTGCCTCGCAGCGTAGACCCCGGCTCCGACCAGGCACGGGGGCGGGTGCGCAGCAAGCCATGGTAGTTTCGTATCTCGGACGCAGTCGTTGTATGCTGCTCCGGTTGCCCGATGAGAATCGGGCCATTCCCCCGGCAGGCCACTTCAGATCACTGATTCCGGCACGCCGGATTTCACTGTAAGTGCATCTGAAGTCTTTGGAGTGACCCGTGGCTGCCAACTGCGACGTCTGCGGCAAGGGGCCGGGCTTCGGCAACAACATTTCGCACTCGCACCGCCGTACGTCCCGTCGCTGGAACCCGAACATCCAGCGCGTGCGTGCCGTGGTCGGTCGGACGCCGAAGCGGCTCAACGTCTGCACCTCGTGCATCAAGGCCGGCAAGGTCTCGCGCTAACCGCGACGTTTCGTCGTAGCGCAGCCCCTGCGGTTGCCTTGAAAGCCGGTCCACCTCGGTGGACCGGCTTTCGCCTTTTCCGCTAGCGGAGACGCCAGCCGTGGTCGACCGGGCCGATGCCCGTGCCCAGGGCGAAACCGGCCGCGATCGCGCCGGTGACGTACTCCTTGGCCGCCCGTACGGCATCCGGCACGGACATCCCCTTGGCCAGCCCCGACGCGACCGCCGACGCCAGCGTGCAGCCGGTGCCGTGCGTGTGCCGGTTGTCGTGACGCCCGGCGCGCAGCCAGTGCTCCTCGGTTCCGTCGGTCAGCAGGTCGACGGCGTCCCCGGCGAGATGACCGCCCTTGATGAGCGCCCAGCGCGGCCCGAATCCGAGCACGGCGTCGGCGGCCCGTCGCATGTCCGGCTCGTCGTGCACCTCGATGCCTGTGAGCTGGGCGACCTCGTCGAGGTTGGGGGTGGCGACGGTGGCCGTGGGCAGCAGCTCGGTACGTACGGAGTCGAGCGCGGAGGCCGCCAGCAGCGGGTCCCCGTGCTTGGAGACGCCGACCGGGTCGACGACCACGGGCACCTCGGTGCCGGCGAGCAGTTCGGCGACGGTCCCGACGAGCTCGGCGGAGGCCAGCATGCCGGTCTTCACGGCCTGCACGCCGATGTCGTCGACGACGCTGCGGTACTGGGCCCGTACGGCCTCCACGGGCAGCTCCCACGCACCCTGCACACCAGTCGAGTTCTGGGCGGTGACGGCGGTCAGCACGCTCATGCCGTGGACGCCGAGGGCCAGCATGGTCTTGAGGTCCGCCTGAATACCGGCACCGCCGCCGGAGTCGGAACCGGCGACGGTGAGCACGCGAGGGGGTATGGGCATGTCCCCGAATCTACTGGGCGCCCCGGTCCACCGGGCGCCGGGAGCTACTGAGCCTGTGGACCTACTGGGCGTCCGGCTGCCTGCTGTCCTCGATATCGCCGAAGTGGTCCCAGCCGCCCTTGCTGGTCCACGGTGCGCCGTCGACCGTCACCTGGGGCAGCGCCGAGGGGTTGAGCACCTCTCCGATCACCTTCCAGCGGGCGGGCAGCTTGGCGTCCGGCGGGAACGTCGCGACGATCGCGTGGTCCTCTCCCCCGGTCAGCACCCACTGGAGCGGGTCCACGCCGACGGCCTGGCCGATGTCGTTCATCTGCGAGGGGATGTCGATCAGCCCCGAGCGCAGATCGATGCGGACCTTGCTGGCCTCGGCGATGTGCCCGAGGTCGGCGACGAGTCCGTCGCTGACGTCGCACATGGCGGTGGCGCCGAGCCCGGCGGCCGCGGGGCCGGCGTGGTACGGCGGCTCGGGCCGGCGGTGCGCCTCGACGAAGGCGCGCGGCGAGCGGAAGCCGCGGGAGAGCACCGCGTGCCCGGCGGCCGACCAGCCCAGCCAGCCGGTGTAGGCGACGACGTCGCCGGGCTGGGCGCCCGCGCGGGTCACCGGCTCGTGGTTGCGCAGGTCCCCGAGTGCGGTGATCGCGACGGTGATCACGTCGCCGCGTACGATGTCGCCCCCGACGACGGCCGCCCCGGCCACCTGGCACTCGTCCCGGATGCCGTCCATCAGCTCGGTGGCCCAGGTGACGGGAAGCTCGGCGGGCACCACGAGGCCGAGGAGCAGAGCGGTCGGGACCGCGCCCATGGCCGCGATGTCGGCCAGATTCTGGGCGGCGGCCTTGCGCCCGACGTCGTACGCCGTCGACCAGTCACGGCGGAAGTGCCGGCCCTCCAGCAGCAGGTCCGTGCTCGCCACGACCCGCCGGTCCGGTGCGGCCACGACCGCGGCGTCGTCGCCGGGTCCCAGCCGCACCGCGGGGGTGGAGGTGAGCCGGGAGGTGAGCTCCCTGATGAGCCCGAACTCCCCCAACTCGCCCACAGTGCCCTTCACCGAGGTTCACCTCTCCGTTTGTGATGTGTCCGATGTATCCGACGTACCGGCGGTCCCGGCCGGCGACCCCGCACTGCGGTCGCAGGCCGTCCCCGCCGTCGGTACCGTCAAGAGATACGTCAACTTCTGCTCTGTGCACGCCACGCTGCGGGCCCCGTAAGCCGCGCAGGTCTCCCCGTGGCCCGCGACGGCGCGATACCGTGGCGACCCTTCTCCTTGGGATCTCCCCACCGACGGTAGGGGACATGATCCTGCTGCCGCCCTGGAGGTTCCGTGGTACAGGCGTACATCCTCATTCAGACCGAGGTGGGCAAGGCGTCGACGGTCGCCGAGACCATCGGCAAGATCGCCGGCGTGATCCAGGCCGAGGATGTGACCGGCCCCTACGACGTCATTGTGCGCGCACAGGCCGACACGGTCGACGAGCTGGGCCGCATGGTGGTCGCCAAGGTCCAGCAGGTCGACGGCATCACTCGCACCCTCACCTGCCCGGTCGTTCACCTGTAGCCCCCGTCTACCCTTGGCCGGTGACGTCTTTCGACCGCCGGCCCCTTGTCCTGTCCGCCGCCGCGCTCCTTGTCGCCGCCGCCGGCTGCTCCTCCAGCGACGCGTCGGCGTCGGCGGCGGTTCCCAGCCCCCCGGCCGGAGAAGCCGCCCTGTGCCGTGCGCTCGACCGAGCGCTGCCGCAGTCGGTCGCGGGGCAGGAACGGAAGGATCCCGAGCCCGCGTCCGAACTCACCGCCGGCTGGGGCGATGCCGCGATCGTACTGCGCTGCGGTGTGCCGCGGCCGGAGAGGATGTCCGATCCGCAGGCGCAGGGCGTCGAGGTGAACGGGGTCAACTGGCTGCTGGAGGAGCGCGACGACGGTCCGCGGTTCACCACGACGTACCGCAGGACCTATGTCGAGGTCACGCTCGCGAAGCAGTACACGCACGACGCGAGCCCGCTCACCGATCTGGCCGGGCCCGTCGAGAAGACGGTCCCGGCCACACTCTGACCCGGCTCGGAACTACCGCAGGCCGGTGGAACGGTTCAGCGCCGCCTGGATGAGCCGGTCCACCAGCTCGGTGTACGTCACGCCGCTCTCCTGCCACATCCGCGGGTACATGGAGATCGGGGTGAAGCCCGGCATGGTGTTGATCTCGTTGATGACGAACTCGCCGTCCTCGGTCAGGAAGAAGTCCGCGCGCACGAGGCCCTCGCAGGAGACGGCGTCGAACGCCTTGACCGCCAGCCTCTGCACCTCGGCCGTCTGCTCGTCGGTCAGCGGCGCGGGCACCAGGCCGGCCGCCGAGTCGATGTACTTGGCCTCGAAGTCGTAGAAGTCGTGCGACGAGACCGGCGGGATCTCGGCGGGCACGCTGGCGCGCGGGCCGTCCTCGAATTCGAGCACGCCGCACTCGATCTCGCGCCCCCGCAGCAGCGACTCGACCAGGATCTTGGGGTCGTGGCGCTGCGCCTCGGCGATCGCGTCGTCGAGTCCGGCGAGGCCGTCGACCTTGGTGATGCCCATCGAGGAACCGCCGCGTGCGGGCTTGATGAACAGCGGCCAGCCGTGCTCGCCCGCGAAGTCCACGATCTTCTTGCGGGCCGCGGACGGGTCGGCCGCCCACTCGCGCGGGCGGATCACCTCGTAGGGACCGACGGGCAGGCCGAAGGAGATGAAGACGCGCTTCATGTACTCCTTGTCCTGGCCTACCGCCGAGGCGAGCACGCCCGAGCCGACGTACGGGACGCCGGAGAGCTCCAGGAGACCCTGCAGCGTGCCGTCCTCGCCGTACGGGCCGTGCAGCATCGGGAAGACGACGTCGACCTCGCCGAGCACCTTGGGCACGGAGCCCGGCTCGCTGTAGACGACCTCACGGCTGCCGGGGTCGACGGAGAGCACCACGCCGCCCTCGTCGGACTCGGCCAGTTCGTCGACGCTGGGGGTACGGCGCTCGATGATCGCCATCCGCTCCGGCTCGTCGGCGGTCAGAGCCCACCGGCCGTCGCTGGTGATGCCGATCGGCAGCACGTCGTACTTGGTGCGGTCGATGGCCCGCAGCACCGCGCCCGCGGTGACCACGGAGATCCCGTGTTCGGAGCTGCGGCCGCCGAAGACGACGGCTACGCGCGGCTTGCGGAGCTGCTGCTCGGGGCTCTGGGGGAGGTTCTCGGTGCTCATATCGCGATGAGACTACCCGCTGCTCCGTGACGCGTCAGCGCCGCTCGGGCTTGGCGGCGCGGGACATGAGTTCCTTGAGCGCGACAACCGGCGGCTTCCCCTCGTGCACGATCCCGACGACCGTCTCCGTGATCGGCATGTCGACATCGTGCCGGCGTGCCAGATCGAGAACCGACTCGCAGGACTTGACGCCCTCCGCGGTCTGCTTGGTGACGGCGATCGTCTCCTGGAGCGTCATGCCGCGGCCGAGGTTGGTGCCGAAGGTGTGGTTCCGCGACAGGGGCGACGAGCAGGTGGCGACGAGGTCGCCGAGGCCCGCCAGTCCGGAGAAGGTCAGCGGGTCGGCGCCCATGGCGAGGCCGAGGCGGGTGGTCTCGGCGAGGCCGCGGGTGATCAGCGATCCCTTGGCGTTGTCGCCGAGTCCCATGCCGTCGGCGATGCCGACGGCGAGCCCGATGACGTTCTTGACGGCGCCGCCCAGTTCGCAGCCGACGACGTCGGTGTTGGTGTACGGGCGGAAGTAGGGCGTGTGGCAGGCGGACTGCAGCCGCCGGGCCACGGCCTCGTCGCGGCAGGCGACCACGGCGGCGGCCGGCATGCGGGAGGCGATCTCCTTGGCCAGGTTGGGGCCGGTGACCACGGCGACGCGGTCGGCGGGCACCCCGGCCACCTCCTCGATGACCTCGCTCATCCGCTTCGCGGTGCCGAGTTCGACGCCCTTCATCAGCGAGACGAGGACGGTGTCCGGGGCCAGTTCGGGGGCCCAGGCGGCGAGGTTGCCGCGCAGCGTCTGGGAGGGGACGGCGAGGACGGTGAAGTCGGCGCCGTGCAGGGCCTCGGCCGCATCGGTGGTCGCCCGCAGGTTCACCGGGAGCTCGATGCCGGGCAGGTAGTCCGGGTTGGTGCGGGTGGTGTTGATGGCGTCGGCGAGTTCGGCGCGGCGGCCCCAGAGGGTGACGTCGCACCCCGCGTCGGCGAGAACCATGCCGAACGCGGTGCCCCACGAGCCCGTTCCGAAGACGGCTGCCTTGACGGGCTGGGTCACTTCACTTCCTCCCCGGCGGCCTTGCGGCGCTGCTCGGTGCGCGCTTCGCGCAGATCGTACGGCTTCTCGGGCGCGTTCTCGCCGCGGATCTCCTCCAGGAGCGCGGTGATCGCGGCCATGATCTCCTCTGTCGCGGCCCTGAGCACCTCGGGCGTGGGCTCCTGGTCGTAGAAACGCGTGAGATCGACGGGCGGGCCGGCCAGCACCTGGAGCGTCTTGCGCGGGAAGAGGCGGATCTTGTTCTCCTTGGCGTACGGCGGCATCGCCAAGTTGGCGCCCCACTGGGCGACCGGGATGACCGGCGCCTTGGTCTGCAGGGCGGCGCGGGCCACTCCCGTCTTCGCGGTCATCGGCCACTGGCCGGGCTCGCGGGTGAGCGTGCCCTCGGGATAGAAGGCCACGCATTCGCCGCGCTGTACGGCCTCGACGGCGGCACGGAAGGCGCCGGCCGCGTTCGAGGATTCGCGGAAGACGGGGATCTGGCCCGTCCCGCGGAGCATCAGCCCGACACCGGGCGCCTTGAAGAGCGCCGCCTTGGCCAGGAAGCGGGGCACTCGTCCGGTGTTGTACTGGAAGTGCCCGTAGGAGAACATGTCGAGATACGAGTTGTGATTGATGGCGGTGATGAATCCGCCCTCGGCCGGAATGTGTTCCATTCCCCGCCAGTCCCGCTTGAACAGAAGCAACAGCGGCGGCTTGGCGATGACCGCCGCCAGGCGGTACCAGAAGCCGATTCTACGGCGGGACACTCGGACACCTTCCTCTACGACCGGGCTATTGCCTGGCTGCTGGGGGTCAAGTGTCGCCCCAGGCCCCTGGTCTGTCGAGGACACGGTACGCCCCGCCCCCGCACCCGGCCCTCGGGCCCTTCGCCGTCCCGGGCGACAATGGGGCCCCGACGCGCACGGACGGAGAGCCCGCCACGGACACGAAGCCGACCCTCCTGTGGTCCTTGATCGTCCCGCTGAAGCCCCTTGCCCTCGCCAAGAGCAGGCTGGCGGAAGCCGCGGACGACATGCTGCGGCCGCGGCTCGCGCTGGCCTTCGCCCAGGACACCGTGGCCGCGGCGCTGGCCTGCACGGCGGTGCGTGATGTGGTGGTCGTCACGGACGATCCGGCGGCCAGGGCGTCGCTGGCGGCGCTCGGGGCTCGGACGGTGCCGGACGCGCCCGCGGCGGGCCTCAACGCGGCACTGGCGCACGGCGCGCACTCGGTGCGCGCGCGACGCCCGGGTGCGGCGGTCGCCGCGCTCAACGCCGATCTGCCGGCATTGCGGCCGCGCGAATTGGCCCGGGTACTGAGCGCGGCTTCGGTATTTACCCGGGCATTTCTGGCGGATGCCGCCGGAATCGGTACGACATTGCTCAGCGCGTTGCCGGGAGTGGAATTGCGTCCGGCTTTCGGCGGCCCTTCACGCCGTCGGCATTTGGCATCCGGCGCCGCGGAAATCCTCGTCGGCGGTGTCGATTCCGTGCGCCGCGACGTGGACACGGCGGCGGATCTGTCGGTGGCGCTGGCGCTCGGGGTCGGCCCTCGGACCAGCCGGCGGCTCATGACGGGCGCACCCGCACCGGACGGCCTCTAGCCGCGGCCCACCCTGATCCGCCGGGCTCCCGGCCCCGTAGGCTGGGCGCATGCAGGCGACCTCGTACACGTACGACCCCGAGACCCGCAGCGGGAGTGTGCTGCTCGACGACGGCACCCCGGTGGAGTTCGACACCGCCGCCTTCGACGCGGGCGGCCTGCGGCTGCTGCGCCCCGGCCAGCGGGTGCGGATCGAGACCGAGGGCGAGGGCGACGCCCGCCGCATCACCCTGGTGACGCTGCAGACGTTCTGACGCCGGGCGCGCACACGCCGCGGGCCGGTCTCCCCCTGGGGAGACCGGCCCGGCGCGTGAGTGGCCCTGTGTGACCTCGTACCGCTCGCTTCCGCCTACTTCTTGCGGGCGGTGGTCTTCTTGGCGGTGGTCTTGCGCGCCGTCGCCTTCTTGGCGGGCGCCTTCTTGGCGGTGGTCTTCTTGGCGGGAGCGGTCTTCTTCGCCGCCGCCTTCTTGGCCGTGGTCTTCGCCGGTGCGGCCTTCTTGGCCGCCGCCGTGGTCTTCTTGGCCGCCGGGGTGGTCTTCTTCGCGGTCGTCTTCTTCGCCGTGGTCTTCTTGGCGGCCGGGGTGGCCTTCTTCGCGGTCGTCTTCTTCGCCGTGGCCTTCTTGGCGGTGGCCTTCTTGGCCGCGGCCTTGGCGGTCGTACGGGTCGGGGCACCGCCGGAGAGGCTGCCCTTGGGGGCCTTCTTGACGGAGACCTCGCCTCCCTTGGGGAGCTTCTTCGTGCCGCTGACCAGGTCCTTGAAGCCTTGGCCCGCGCGGAACCGCGGGACGGACGTCTTCTTGACCCGCACCCGCTCACCCGTCTGCGGGTTGCGGGCGTAACGGGCGGGACGGTCGACCTTCTCGAACGAGCCGAAGCCGGTGACCGAAACCCGGTCTCCGGCGACTGTTGCGCGGACGATCGCGTCAAGCACCGCGTCGACAGCGTCAGCGGCCTGCTGGCGGCCGCCGAGCTTGTCGGCAATCGCTTCTACGAGCTGCGCCTTGTTCACGTCTTCCCCTTCGGAGACATTTGGCCGGAACGATTGCGTCCAGGCTTTTTCGCACGTTAGGCAGATATATACCGCAAATCAAACACGAAACGGGCTAATCACCCTAGTGCCGCAACGAAGTCGACCTCGGCGGAGTTCTGAGGTCAGTCACCTTCAGGGAATCGGCCCTCGTCGAGGTCCTTCATCAACCGGTCCAGACGCCTTGCCGCGTCCGGGAGATCGTGCTTCGCCGCTGCCGTGACGACCAGCAGCTTCCGGGACAGCGCCATCCTTACGCCCTCCGGGACTTGCAGTGCGCGCACTCTTGTGTGCGCTTCCTTCAATCGGGCCGCGACCGCCTCGTAGAGCTCGAGTTGGCTGTCACGTTCCATGCACCGATTGTGCCATCTGGGGCGAGTTGTCGCCCGATGGGGTCTCAACATACGACTGCGCCCCCCACCGGGAGGTGGAGGGCGCAGATCGGGAAAAGCGCTGCTCAGGCGTCAATCGTACGGGGTTTGAAGGACGGTCGGCCCGCCTCGTACGCCGCGATGTCCGCTTCGTTCTGAAGGGTGAGGCTGATGTCGTCGAGGCCGTTCAGCAGTCGCCAGCGGGCGTTCTCGTCGAGTTCGAAGTCGGCGTCGATTCCCGGCGCGAGGACCTTTCGCTGCTCCAGGTCCACCGTGATCTCCACGGTGGGGTCCGCCTCCGTCAGCGCCCAGAGCGCGTCCACGGTCTCCTGGTCGAGTACGACGGTCAGCAGACCGTTCTTGAGGGAGTTGCCGCGGAAGATGTCGGCGAAGCGGGACGAGATGACGGTCTTGAAGCCGTAGTTCTGCAGGGCCCACACGGCGTGCTCGCGCGAGGAGCCGGTGCCGAAGTCGGGGCCGGCGACCAGGACCGTGGCGCCGCTGCGCTCCGGCCGGTTGAGCACGAACTCGGGGTCCTTGCGCCAGGCCTCGAACAGGCCGTCCTCGAACCCGTCGCGGGTGACCTTCTTCAGCCAGTGCGCGGGGATGATCTGGTCGGTGTCGACGTTGCTGCGGCGCAGCGGAACGGCCCGGCCGGTGTGCGTGGTGAAAGCTTCCATGGTTCCTCAGACCCCCGCGGGCGTAGAGACGACGGCGTCGGACAGGTCGGCCGGGGACGCCAGATGGCCGAGCACCGCAGTGGCGGCGGCGACCTGCGGCGAGACCAGGTGCGTACGGCCGCCCTTGCCCTGCCTGCCCTCGAAGTTGCGGTTGGAGGTGGACGCGGAACGCTCGCCCGGAGCCAGCTGGTCGGGGTTCATGCCCAGGCACATGGAGCACCCCGCGTGGCGCCATTCGGCCCCCGCGGCGGTGAAGACCTTGTCCAGGCCCTCCTCGACCGCCTGCAGGGCGACCCGGACGGAGCCCGGAACGACCAGCATCCGTACGCCGTCGGCGACTTTGCGGCCGTCCAGGATCTCGGCGGCCGAGCGCAGGTCCTCGATACGGCCGTTGGTGCACGAGCCTACGAAGACGGTGTCGACCTTGATGTCACGCAGCGGCTGTCCGGCGGTCAACCCCATGTACTCCAGGGCCTTTTCGGCCGCCAGGCGCTCCGAAGCGTCCTCGTACGAAGCCGGGTCGGGGACGTTCGCCGACAGGGGCGCGCCCTGGCCGGGGTTGGTGCCCCAGGTGACGAACGGGGCCAGTTCGGCGGCGTCGATGAACACCTCGGCGTCGAAGACGGCGTCGTCGTCCGTGCGCAGCGTCTTCCAGTACGCGACGGCGGCGTCCCAGTCCTCGCCCTCGGGGGCGTGGTCGCGGCCCTGCAGGTAGTCGAACGTGGTCTGGTCCGGGGCGATCATGCCCGCCCGGGCGCCGGCCTCGATCGACATGTTGCAGATGGTCATCCGGGCCTCCATCGAGAGTTTCTCGATGGCGGAGCCGCGGTACTCGATGACGTAGCCCTGGCCGCCGCCGGTGCCGATCTTCGCGATGATGGCGAGGATCAGGTCCTTGGCGGTGACGCCGTCGGGCAGCTCGCCCTCGATCGTGATGGCCATGGTCTTGGGGCGGGCCATCGGCAGGGTCTGGGTGGCCAGCACGTGCTCCACCTGTGAGGTGCCGATACCGAAGGCCAGCGCGCCGAAGGCGCCGTGGGTGGAGGTGTGCGAGTCACCGCAGACGACCGTGGTGCCGGGCTGGGTCAGACCCAGCTGCGGGCCGACGACGTGCACGACGCCCTGCTCGACGTCGCCGAGCGGGTGCAGCCGGACACCGAACTCCGCCGCGTTCTTCCGCAGGGTCTCCAGCTGTGCTCGGGAGACCGGGTCGGCGATCGGCTTGTCGATGTCGAGGGTCGGGGTGTTGTGGTCCTCGGTGGCGATGGTGAGGTCGAGCCGCCGCACCCGGCGACCGGTCTTCCGCAGACCGTCGAAGGCCTGGGGGCTGGTCACCTCGTGCAGCAGGTGCAGATCGATGAAGAGGAGGTCGGGCTCGCCTTCGGCGCGCCGGACGACATGGTCGTCCCAGACCTTCTCCGCGAGTGTCCTACCCATCGCTTTCCCTCCGGCCGGCTGTGCCGCCGACACAACTAGAGATCTTGTGCAGTGCCCGTTGGTCCGCGGGCCGCCACTACAGCGTGACAAGTTCCATGGAAAATTGAACTTGCGTTTCACAGAGTGAGACGCGAGTATCGTTGCATGGACAACTCTAGCGGCGTCGGTGTTCTCGACAAGGCGGCCCTTGTCTTGAGCGCCCTGGAGTCCGGTCCGGCCACCCTCGCGGGTCTGGTCGCGGCCACGGGACTCGCACGACCCACGGCCCATCGCCTGGCCGTGGCACTGGAACACCACCGTATGGTGGCGAGGGACATGCAGGGCCGGTTCATCCTCGGACCGCGGCTGGCGGAGCTCGCCGCCGCCGCCGGCGAGGACCGGCTGCTGGCCACGGCCGGGCCTGTGCTCACCCACCTGCGCGACGTGACCGGCGAGAGCGCCCAGCTCTACCGCCGGCAGGGAGACATGCGCATCTGCGTGGCGGCGGCCGAGCGGCTGTCCGGACTGCGGGACACCGTGCCCGTCGGCTCCACACTCACGATGAAGGCCGGCTCCTCGGCGCAGATCCTGATGGCCTGGGAGGAGCCCGAGCGGCTGCACCGGGGCCTGCAGGGCGCGCGCTTCACGGCGACGGCCCTGTCGGGCGTACGGCGCCGGGGCTGGGCCCAGTCGATCGGCGAGCGCGAGCCGGGCGTGGCCTCGGTCTCCGCTCCGGTGCGGGGACCGTCGAACCGCGTGGTGGCCGCCGTGTCGGTCTCCGGCCCCATCGAGCGCCTGACCCGCCATCCCGGGCGTATGCACGCTCAGGCCGTCATCGACGCCGCCGCGCGCCTGAGCGAGGCGCTGCGCCGCTCCGGCTGACCTTCCGTTCGTCCCACGTCCGGCCGGCCCCTTCAACGCCGCAGGGGCCGGCCGGAGGTGTTTCCGGGGCGTGCCGGGTGCAGCATGGAAATACCTGCCGAGCGACGGAGGTGCAGGACCATGGCCGAGTTCATGGACGTACACCACGGGATGAAGGGCATCACGAGCGACCAGCTCATGGAGGCACACCGCGCGGATGTCGCGATCGAGGGCGAGGAGGGCGTGCACTTCAAGCAGGCGTGGGCGGATCCTGATTCGGGGACCGTGTACTGCCTGTCGGAGGGGCCGTCCGCGGACGCCGTGCAGCGCGTCCACGAGCGCACGGGCCACCCGGCGGACGAGATCCACGCGGTGCCCCTGACCGTGTGAGCCTTTGCGTGGAGCCTCCGTCACCGCACGTGACGGAGGCTCCACCGTGTCCGGCCTCAGACGCGCAGCCGGTCCTGGGCCTGGACGCCGTCGCGAAGCGGGGCCGTGCCGTACGCCCGGCCGAGGCCGTAGGGCGGCATGTCGCCGTACATGGTCTCGTACGACCCCTTCGGCACGATGTACGTCTCGTGCCAGATGCCGACGTGCCTCCCGCCCTTGCGTGCCAGCCGGTTGTAGCGACCCCACCACGAGCGGTGGCGCCTGTCGGAGGCGCTCGCGTAGGCGAGGAGCTTCTCCTTCGACTCCCAGTACTGGACGACGTAGTACGTGCGGGGCGAGCCCGTCAGCAGGATGTGGTGCAGGAGACCGAGCGAGCGGTCGCTGCCCAGCTCCCTCAGCATCATCGGCATCGCGAGCAACACCGGCAGCCAACGGTGCACTGCCCAGAGGTGGTTGACCCGCATGCCGATCAGGAAGACGACGACGTCGCCGGATGCCGCGGCCGTGGTACGGCCGGGCAGCGTCTTGCTGCGCATGGTGACCCCCAGATCGTGTTGGATAGTGTCACTACCCATGATTGGATAGTGTCACTCTCCAAGGAAGGGTGCAAGGGGAATGCGGCTCTCGGAACTGAGCGAGCGGAGCGGGGTCTCCACCGCGACGATCAAGTACTACCTGCGCGAGCGGCTGCTGCCGCCCGGCCGGCGCGTCACCGCCACGCAGTCCGAGTACGACGAGAACCATCTGCGCCGGCTGCGACTGGTGCGGGCGATGATCCAGGTCGGCGGCGTGCCCGTGGCCACGGCCCGCGAGGTGCTCGCCCACGTCGACGACGAGTCACTCGGACTCACGATGCGCCTGGGCGCGGCGACATGGGCGCTGCCCCAGCTGCCGGAGGCGCCCGTGGACGACGCGGCCACGGCGGACGCCCGGCAGGAGGTCGAGCGGCTGCTGGAGGAACTGGGCTGGGAGAGCGCGCGCGAGATCGGCGACCTCTCCCCCGTCTACCGCGCACTGGTGACGTCGCTCGCGACGCTGAGCAGCCTCGGATACGCGGTCTCGGCCGCCGAACTGCTGCCGTACGCACGCCAGATGGAGCAGATCGCCCGATACGACATGGACCAGCTGGAGAACTACCCGGCGGGCGCCGAGCAGGTGGAGATGGCGGTGGCGGCGCAGGTGCTGTACGACCCGCTGTTGCTGAGCCTGCGACGGCTCGCCCTGGAGGCGGAGACGGCCCGCCGGTACGGCCTCGCCTAGCCCCGGGAAACGCCGAAGGGGTCCTCCACCTTCGTGGAGGACCCCTTCGGTCTCGTACCCCCGACCGGATTCGAACCGGCGCTACCGCCTTGAGAGCGCGGCGTGCGAGGC
>NZ_JBSFUR010000056.1:0-32279 GCF_053591895.1 Streptomyces sp. NPDC002867
GTCCGCCCCACTGGGGCGGACCGGCGTCCGTATGGGCGCGTGGCCTCAGAAGCGGTACGGCGCGTAGATGTCCATGCACGCGTTCTTGTCGTCGCCCATGACCGTCTCGGTGTTCTTCGGCGGGCCCGCGGCCGGCTCGGCCTCGGGGAAGGTTTCCCCGGTCCGCCAGTCGGCGCCGACCACCAGGGTCACGCCCGAGACATCCGTCGACCTCTTCACCGCACTCGTGGGCACCCCGAGCGCCTTGGCGACCGCGTGTGCGTCGCCCTGGAGGTCGGCGCTCGGGAACAGCACCTGCGTGCGCGCCTGGGGATCGGGAGTCGAGTCGGCCTTCGCTCCGGTGAAACCCTGTTGCGCCAGCAGGCCCGCGACGGCGTTGGCCCGCTGGGGCGTGGCCGGCCCGTCGGCCCCCGTGCCGTTGCGGACCATGACGCCGATGTCGGCGGGGTCGGCGGCCGGGTCCTCCGGCGCGGCCGGCGGCTTCGGCTTCGACGTCGGGGTCTTGCCGTCCACCGGGACGTCGTCGCGCAGCATCTCCCAGAGCCGGTCGGCCTCGCCTGGCGCGGGCAGCACATGGTTCTTCGGGTTGGCCGGGTCCGGGACGCGCGGCATGGTGAGCATCGCGATCCGGTCGGTCGGCACGTCCTTGAGCGTCATGCCGAGATCGAACAGCTTCTTGACCGTGCCGATCTCCTCGGAGACCTGAAGGGACCTGGTGGCCGTCTCGGCCAGGTCCATGAGCTGTCCGCCGTCGGTGAAGGCGTTCTGGTCCTTGAGCTTGCGGATCACCGAGTTCATGTACATGTGCTGGGCCTTGGAGCGGCCGAAGTCGCTCTCGAAGGCGTGCCGGGTGCGCAGCCACTGGAGGGCCTTGACGCCCTGGATCTCGTGCGAACCCTTGGTCAGCCTGAGGCCGGAGCCGCCGGGCACGCCCGGCTTGGGGCCGTCGTACACGTTGTGGTTGACGCAGACCTCGGCGCCGCCGATCGCGTCCGCCATGTCCACCACGCCCGCGAAGTCGACCATCATCCAGTGGTCGATGTAGACGCCGGTGAGCTCCTGCCAGGTGGCGAGGGTGCAGCCGGGGCCGCCGCGTCCGAGTGTCGCGTTGATCAGATCCCTGGTGGCGGCGTGCTCCTCGCCCGTCTTGGGGTCGGTGCACGCAGGTATCTCGACCTTGGTGTCACGCGGGATGGAGATCACCGAGGCGTTCTTGCGGTCGGCCGAGACGTGCAGCAGCATCTGCACGTCCGCGAGCGGAGGCGCTCCGACACTCTTCTTCGAGCCGCCGAGTTCGAGGTTCTCGGTGGAGTTCCTGCTGTCGGAGCCGATCAGCAGGACGTTCAGCGGGGTCTGCCCCGCCGCGTTCGGGGCCGACTTCTTCACGTCGGAATCGCCCGAAGTGCGTTGACCCTTGCGGATGTTGCTGTTGAGGTGCTCGTAGTACAGGTACCCGGCCCCCGCGGTACCCAGGACCACCACGGACACGGTCACCGCGACCCCGCGCAGTATGCGGCGTCTGCCGCGTTTCGCGCGCCGGGTGGGCGCCCGGCGGCGGTGCGGGCCGGAGCCCTCCGCCGCCGTGTCCCGCTCGCTCTCTCGGTCCCGCTCGCTCTCTCGGTCCTGCTCGTCGTCGAGGGCCGTATGGGCGCCCGGGACGCGCCCCGCCTCGTCTTCGTACAGGCTGTCGTCCCAGCCCAGATCGCGGGCGTGCGGTCCGCGTCGCCGCGTCCCCTCCCCACGCACGCTGCTGTTTCCCACCCCTAGAACCCCCTGTGTTCAGGCTCTCCCCATGAGCCGCCGACCGGTGTCATTTGGCGCACATCCTCTTGTCCGCCTGCACCGCGTCCTTGGGCGCCTTCGCCGGACCGGTGATGGGCACGCCCGCGCCCCTGAAGTCGGGCCCGAGCGTCAGCGTCATCGCCTCCAGGCCCTCGGCGTCCTCCGTGCCCGGCTTGAGCGCCGCGGCGGGCAGGCCCATCAGGTCCGCGAGCTTGCGGGCCTGGTCGGCCTGGTTCGGCGCGTACTCCAGCGTCGTCCTGGTGACGTCCGCCGGCGCGTTGCCCTTGTTGGTGGACTTCAGCACGCCCTCGGTGTTCTGGAGCCAGTCCAGCGTCTTCTGCGCGGATCCGGTGGGGCCGCCGCCGTTGAAGACGTCGACGCGGACGTCGGAGGCCTCGGCCCTCGTCCCCTTGAGCAGGTCGGCCTGCTTGTCCTTGGCCGCCTTCTTCTTCTGCTCGACCTCGGTCAGCGACACGTCGTTCCTGACCATCGAGAACAGCGCGTCCGACTTGGACGTGTCCAGCACGACCGTCGCCTTGACCGTCTCCGCCGGGTTGTCCAGGACGGGCACCGTGGCGAAGGTGAGGTTCTTCATGTCGAATTTACCGAGCTCCAGACCGAGGTCGCGGAGCTTCCCTATGTCGTCGATCCTGGAGTCGACGGTCAGGGCCTTGGTGCCCGCCTCCGCCAGCTTGACCAGCTTCGTCGGGCTCGTGAGCGTGTCGTTCGACTTCAGCTTGCGCATCAGCGAACTGAGGAACTGCTGCTGGATCTTGATGCGGTCGAGGTCGCCGCCGAAGCCCACCGCGTGCCGTGTACGGACGAAGGCGAGCGCCTGCTCACCCTCGAGGGTGTGATCGCCCGCCGGCAGGTCCAGCTTCGACTTGTCGTCCTTGATGTCCTTGTCGAGGCAGATCGGCACGCCGCCGACCGCCGACGAGAGCGTCTTGACGGCGTTGAAGTCGGCCACCATGAAGTGGTCCATCTTGATGCCGGTGAGCTCGGTGACCGTACGCATGGTGCAGCTCGGCGTACGGCCCGACTGGCCGAGGCTCTCGTTGAACCGCGTGCCCTGTGTCCCCGGGATGACCTTGCTGGAGCCGTCCTCCTGCGTCGTCGGGCAGTCCGGGATGTCGGTGATCAGGTCACGCGGAATGCTCAGCGCCGTGGCGTTGGTGCGGTCCTTGGAGACGTGCAGCAGCAACGTGGTGTCCGCGTGGCCGGGACTGTTCTTGTCGCCGTAGCTCCCGTTGCCCTCGCCCGTGCGCTTGTCCGTGCCGATCAGCAGGATGTTGATCGCCCGGTCCTTGCTGAAGCCGCCGGTGCCGGCGTTGTCGTCGGGGACGGACGTGATGTTCGAGTTCAGGTGCTCGTAGTAGAGGTATCCCGCGCTCGCGGTCGCGACCATCAGCAGCGCGAGGGTGCCACCGGTCCACAGCAGCGCCTTCTTCTTGCCCGAGGCGGCCTGCCTGCGCTTGCGCCGCCCGGCCTGCTGCTGCGGTACGCGGCCCTGGGCGCCCCCCGCGCGGCGGCTGCGCTGCGCGGGGACCTCCGGGGCCGGGTTCGCCGGCCTGCGGCGCGTGGCGGTGCCGCCCGCCGGGGTCGCCGTCTCGGAGGACTCGGCGGACCGCCGAGACCTTCTTGCGCCCGAGACTCTGCTGGGGGAGGCTGACGACTGCGGTGCGGATTGGTCCAGTCGCAGTTCGTAGTTGCCGGTGTGCGGGTTCATCACCCACTGGTCGGCGGGGTCGATCTCGTCCGCCCGTCCACGGCCTTGTGCATCCACGGTTGCTTGAGTCCTCCGTCGGTGCCACGCGAGGCGCCTCCCCCGGCAGGCGCTCGGTCCTTCGATCCAGCAGTGCGCGACACAGGGTCGGAAGCACCGGATCGCGTCACACTATCCGCCCAGTTCAGCTGCGAGCGACGGCGGTGACAAATTCCACGGCCCTTATAAAGGGCCATTCCGCCCAATCCGCCTGAGCTGCCGGTCTCCGTTCGGCCATTGCCTTACTCACACATGCCCTCGGCCGCGTTGGTGCCCGAGAAGGTCGGCGTGGGGGCGGGGCTCGCGCCGTCGCCTGCCTCGCGGTCCGTCTTCTCCTTCGGCACGACCGCGACCTCGGCGTCCTTCCTGAGTCGCTCGAAGAGCTCGCTCGCCTCCGGCTCCATCAGCTCGTCCCGGTTCGGATCGAGATGGTACGGCTTGCGGGGAACGGTAAGGAACTGCACCTTTTCCGTCGGTACGTTGCGGAGTGCACGGGTCAGGTCGTAAAGGTCCTTGAGCGAGTCGAGTCCCGCGTCCGTGGTGATGGACTTGGTCGCCGCGTCCAGCACCGGATAGAGCCGGGTCGGATTGAGCAGCACACCGTTGCTCTGCACCTTCTTGACCAGCGCGCCCAGGAACTGCTGCTGGCGCTCCATGCGTTCGGTGTCGCTGCCGTTACCCAGTGTCTTCCGCGCCCGCACGAACCCGAGAGCCTGCTCGCCGTGCAGGGTCTGGCGGCCCGCGGGCAGCTTGAGTCGGGCGGCCTTGTCGTCGATCGGCTCGGTCAGACACACCTCGACGCCGTCCACCGCGTCGACCATGTCCTTGAAGCCGCGGAAGTCGATCACCATGTGGTGGTCGACACGGATCCCGGTGAACCGCTCGACCGTACGGATGGTGCAGGCCGCGCCGCCGAACTGGAACGCCCAGTTGAACTGCGCGATCTGCTCCCTGGTCCGCTTGCCGTCGGGCTTGCCGCAGCCGGGGATCGTGACCATCAGGTCGCGCGGGATGGACATGGCGGTCGCGCTCTGCCGGTCCCCGGCGATGTGCAGCAGGATCGTGGTGTCGGAGCGCTGGCTGCCGTTCGCGTCCTTGCCGTACCTGTCGTTGCCCTCGCCCTCCCGCGTGTCGGAGCCGAGCAGCAGGATGTTCTGCGCGCCGGTGACGAGCGCGCTGGGGCGCTCCTTCTCGTACGCCTCCAGCTCCGCCGCGGCCGAGGTGTCGGTGGTGATGTTGCCGTCGAGCTTGCGGTAGAGCCACCAGCCGGCGCCCGCGGCGGCGAGCACGACGACCGACGTGCCGAGCGCGGTCCAACGCAGCCAGTGCCGCTTGTGGTTGGACCCGGAATCGGCGTCCCCCGCCTCGTCACCGCTCCCGGACCCGCCGTCCACGCCCTCCGGAGCTCCGGCAGCGGCGTCCGGGCCGGAGTCCGTATCCCTGGCGGCCGCGTCCGACGGCTCGGCCTGGTCCCCGGTCGGGCCGTCCGGTTCGGCGGGCGTACCAGCCTTGTCCGTCACGTGTGCGTCCATCCTTCATGGCATCGGCGGCGCGCTGGGCCGCCGGACACCCGGCTGGACAGCTGAACCCGGCGCTTGGTTGTGCGTGGTGGCAAACGCGCTTGTCGCCGATCATCCACCGGAGTTGACGCCCGGGCCGGGAGGGCTCGGCCCGGGTGTGCGCCACATGAGTGGACCTCAGCGGCTTGTCATACCGCGGTGCCCGTGACCCGCTCGCTCTCGATCCGCTTCGCCAGCCCGTCCTCGGACAACTCGCCGAGATTGCGGCACAGTACGACGGAACCGCCGGCCGCCAGCGGAGCGAACAGCCCGGCGGACAGTCCCTCCCAGGTGTCGTACGGCAGACCCGACAGCAGCCGGGAGCCCGGCCCGAGCCCGAGCCGCTCCGCGTCCGCGCGTGCCCGCTCGACGAGTTCGTGGCCGGTCAGCTCGAGACCGGCCACCGCGAGAGCGGCCTCGCCCGGGTCCACCGGCGCGTACGGGGCGAACCGGTCGCCCTGACCGGGAACCTCCACCGCGTAGTCGGCGTAGCCGGCCGGAGGGACGGGGAAGCGGCGGCCGAGCGGTGCCAGCGACAGGGCGATCCGCTCGCCCCGGCACGCGAGACCGGCGTCGAACTGGCCCGGACCCGCGACGACGTGGTCCGCGCGGGCCGGATCGCCGCCGACGTCCGCGACGACGCCCACCGACGAACAGGCCAGCAGCCACACGGCGGTCTGCCAGTGCGCCGGCAGCAACAGCGCCAGGCGTTCGCCCTGTTCGGCGGCGAGGTCTCCCTGAAGGAGATTGGCGGTCTTGGCCACCCAATTGGCGAAGGTCGCGACGGACAATTCCACGCGTTCACCGGTGGCATCGTCGTAGAAGGTGACCAAGGGGCGTGCCGGGTCCGCGGTGAGCGCGGATCGCAGCAGGTCGGCAGGGGTACGGTCGCTGGCGTTCACCCGCGCAAGCGTACGCCGGGGCGCCCCGCGGGACCGCCGTACCGGTGAACGGGTCCTCCGGTCGGCCGGGCGCGGGGCCGGTTTTCCCGGCAGGCGGTCTCCGTGCACCCGCCCCAGGATTTCTGCCATGCGTGGATACCTGGCATCTTCGATCACCGTGGCGTGCGCGGCCGCGCTCGTCCTTCCGCTCTCGCTCACCTCCGGCGCGCTCGCCGCACCCCCGGGCGACGTACCGGACGTCCTCGGCGGCATGAGGGGTGACGTACCGGACGTCCTCGGCAGCACGCGGGGTGACGTACCGGACGTCCCCGGCAGCACGCGGTCGATGCCGCTGCAGCCGCTCGGCACGGCAACCGCCGACCGCACGCTCCAGGCCCCGGTCCAGGGCCTGCCCCGCCAGGACGTGGAGGCGTTCTCCCTGGTCGGCATCGTCTGGGACGACGCCTCCGTCCCGCTGGACGGCACCGTCGAGATCCGCACCCGCGGCGTCGGCTCGGGGACCTGGTCCGCCTGGCAGGAGGTCGAGACCCACAACGAGGACCACGCCGCCGACCCCGGCAGCGCGGAGAGCGAGTCGGGCCGGGTGCGCGGGGCGACGGCGCCCCTGTGGGTCGGCGCGTCCGACGGCGTGGAGGTGCGGGTGCAGGCCCTCCGCCGGGCGGGCGGGCTGCCGGAGGGCATGCGCCTCGAACTCGTCGATCCCGGTGACGACCCGGCGGACACCGGGGCCATCACCTCGGGCCCCGGCACCGAGGGCTCCGAAGGGCGTGCCCCGGCCGGCGGACTGGAGATCCCGGCGCTCAACCAGCTGGACACGGAAGTGGAGGCAGCGGCGGCGGGCGACCTCGTGTTCGACGCCCTGACGGGCAAGCCCTACATCGGGCCCCGCCCGCGCATCGTCACCCGCCAGGGGTGGGGCGCGGACGAGAGCCTGCGCGAGGAGGGCTTCGTCTACACGAACTCCGTGAAGGCCGCCTTCGTGCACCACAGCGACACCGGCAACAACTACAGCTGCCAGGAAGCGCCCTCCGTCCTGCGCAGTATCTACCGCTACCACGTCGAGAGCAGCGGCTGGCGCGACATCGGCTACAACTTCGCCGTCGACAAGTGCGGAAACATCTACGAAGGCCGGGCAGGAGGCGTGGCCAAGCCGGTGCAAGGCGCCCACACCCTCGGTTTCAACAAGAACAGCACCGGAATCGCCGTCCTCGGCTCGTACAATTCCTCCAATCCGCCGGCGGCCGCCGTGACCGCCGTGGCCAGGCTGACGGCGTGGAAGCTCGGACTGTACGGCGTCAACCCGAAGGGCAAGGTCACACTCACCTCCGGGGGCAGCGGCAAGTACGCGGAGGGCACGAAGGTCACACTCAACGCCATCGCCGGACACCGCGACGGGTTCGACACGGACTGCCCCGGCGGCAGGCTCTACGGCAAACTCGGCATCACCCGTACGGCATCGGCCACTTACCAGGGCCGCTGACCCGTACCCCGGGGCCGTGCGCGTCGTGACAGCCGCACCCCCTGCATAAACTGGCCGGTCCAACCAGCGACCGTGCCGGCCCCAGCAGGAAGCAGAGACCGCATTGAACCAGGCTCCAGAAGCGATTCTCCTGGTCGGAGGCAAGGGCACCCGGCTGCGTCCGCTGACCGTCCGGACACCGAAGCCGATGGTCCCCGCGGCCGGTGTGCCCTTCCTCACCCACCAGTTGGCGCGGGCGCGGTCCGCGGGCGTCGAGCACATCGTGCTCGCCACCTCCTACCTGGCCGAGGTGTTCGAGCCGTACTTCGGCGACGGATCGGCGCTCGGACTCCACCTGGAGTACGTGACCGAGGAGGAGCCGCTCGGCACCGGCGGCGCGATCCGCAACGTCGCCTCCCGGCTGCGGTCCGGGCCCGACGACCCCGTTCTCGTCTTCAACGGCGACATCCTCACCGGCCTCGACATCGGGGCCCTGGTCGACACCCACCGCGCGACCGGTGCGGACGTCTCCCTCCACCTCACCCGCGTGGACGACCCGCGCGCCTACGGCCTCGTGCCGACGGACGGCACCGGACGCGTCACGGCCTTCCTCGAGAAGCCGCAGACGCCGGAGGAGATCGTCACCGACCAGATCAACGCCGGCGCCTACGTCTTCCGCCGCTCCGTCATCGACGCGATCCCCGACGGCCGGCCCGTCTCCGTCGAACGGGAGACGTTCCCGGAGCTGCTGCGTTCCGGCGCCCACCTGCAGGGCATGGTGGACTCCACGTACTGGCTGGACCTCGGCACCCCGCACGCCTTCGTGCGCGGCTCCGCGGACCTGGTGCTCGGCCGTGCCCCGTCCCCGGCGGTCCCCGGCCGGCGCGGCGACCGGCTGGTGCTGCCTTCCGCGCGCGTGGCCGCCGACGCGAAGCTGACCGGCGGCACGGTCGTCGGCGAAGGCGCCGTGGTGGGCGAGGGCGCGCGCATCGACGGCAGCACGGTCCTCGCGGGCGCCGTCGTGGGGGCGGGCGCGGTGATCTCCGCCTCCCTCGTCGGCGAAGGCGCGCGCATAGGCGCCCGTACGGTCCTGTCCGGAGTGGTCGTCGGCGACGGCGCGGTCGTCGGGGAGGACAACGAGCTCAGGGACGGCGCGCGGGTGTGGTGCGACGCGGTGCTCCCGGCGGGCGCGGTCCGCTTCTCCTCCGACCAGTAGCCTGACCGCATGGCAGGACGCTTCGAACCGGGCGCCGGCCGCGCGGGGGTGCGCGGCGGCGCGACACGCGTACCCGCCGCCGTACCGCGTCAGGTCTCGGCCGCCCGCACACGCCGGTGGACGCCGCCGTGGCCACTCGACCTGGGCCTGGTCCTCGGGCCGCTGCGCCGCGGGCCGGCCGACCCCACCTTCCGTACCACGCCCGACGGCTCCGTCTGGCGGGCCAGCCGCACGCCCGAGGGCCCCGGCACGCTGCGGGTCGCCCTGCGGGGCGGCACGGTGGAGGCCGAGGCGTGGGGCGCGGGTGGCGAGTGGCTGCTCGACCGGCTGCCCGACCTGCTCGGCGCGGCCGACACACCCGAGGGCTTCACGCCGCGCCACCGCCTGGTCGCCGCCTCTCAGCGCCGCCGGCCGGGGCTGCGGCTGGTGCGCACGGGGCTGGTGACGGAGTCCCTGATCCCCTCGATCCTCGAACAGAAGATCACGACGGACGAGGCCTACCGGGCGTGGCGGCTGCTGGTCCGCCGGTACGGCGAGCCGGCGCCCGGCCCGGACGAGCGGCTGCACGTCATGCCGGATCCGCGCGGCTGGGCGATGATCCCGTCCTGGGAGTGGCACCGCGCGGGCGTGGACAACAAGCGTGCCTCGACGATCCTGCGGGCGGTGAAGGTGGCGCGCCGCCTGGAGGAGGCGGCGGCGATGGAGCCCGAACAGGCCAGAGCCCGGCTGGAGTTGATCCCGGGCATCGGGCCGTGGACGTCGGCCGAGACGGTGCAGCGCAGCAACGGCGCGGCCGACGCGGTGACGGTGGGCGACCTTCATCTGCCCCGGATCGTGGGCTACGCCCTGGCGGGCGACCGGAACGCGGACGACGCGGCGATGCTGGAGCTGCTGGCCCCTTACGGGGGCCAGCGCCACCGCGCCGCCCGGCTGATCCTGCTCTCGGGCCGCGTGCCGCCCCGCCGCGAGCCCAAGATGCGGCGGGTGGACATCGCGGCGTGGTGACCCCGCCCGATGCGGCCCAGGGGCGTGACCCGGGCCGCCGCCCGGCGGAGGGCTACCGCACCTCGATGAACGACGCCGCGTCCCGCGTCGGCCGTGCCGTCGGCGCGACCGCCGGGTGACCGATCGCCACCGCGCCCATCGGGTCCCACGTGGACGGCAGCCCCAGCACCTCGCGCACCACCTCGCGGCAGAACATCGTCGACGACACCCACGCCGAGCCCAGCCGCTCGCCCGCGAGCGCGACCAGGAAGTTCTGGATGCCCGCGCCCACCGCGGTCACGAACATCTCGCGCTCGGCGGTGTCCCGGCGTTCGTCGCCGTACGTGTGCGCGCCGTCGGCGACCAGACAGGGGACCGCCAGGTAGGGCGCGCGCCGCAGGACGTCCCCGCGCCGTACGCGCTGCGCGATCGCCTCCTGCGTCGCGCCGTCGCGCCGCAGATCCGCGACCCACGCCTCGCGCATCGCGTCGAGCAGACGGACACGGGAGGACGCGGACTCCAGCAGGACGAAGCGCCACGGCGTGGTGTGGTGCGGCGCGGGCGCCGTCACCGCCGCCGCGACCGCGCGGCGCACCGCCCCGCCGTCCACCGGCTGGTCCGTGAACGCGCGCACCGTACGCCGCTGCGTCACCGCCTCGCGCACCGCCTCCGACGTCCCGAGCCGGAACATGTCGTCGGCCGCGTCCCGTACGAGCGCCCGCGCACCGGGGCCGGCCTCGTCGACCACGTGCGCCAGTCCCCGGACGACGGCGACGGGCAGCCCCTCGGCCTTGCCCTTCACCAGGTCGCCCGCGGCGGCGAGCTCGTCGGCCGTGGCGACCACGGTCGCGGTCAGCGGATTGCCGTACGCGTCCGTGCCGCCGCGCAGGTCGTCGAGCACGCGCACCCCCGCCGCGCCGATCGCGACGTCGGTCAGGCCGCTGCGCCACGGCCGCCCGGACGTGTCCGTGACGATCACGCCGATCTCGACGCCCAGTTCGTCGCGCAGCCCCTCGCGGATCGCGCGGGCCGAGGCGTCGGGATCCTCGGGAAGCAGGAGCACGGTGCCCGCGGGGGTGTTGGACGCGTCGACCCCCGCCGCGGCCATGACCAGACCCTGGCGGTTCTCGACGATGCGCAGAGGGCCCCGCCGCGCGACCACCCGCACCGTCTCGGCGTCGATCGCCGCCTCGCGGTCCGCCGCCTCGACGAGCCGGCCCTCGGCCTTGCTGACGATCTTCGAGGTGACGAGCAGGACGTCGCCGTCGACGAGGCCGGGCGCGGTCGCGGCGATCAGCTTGGCCAGGTCGTCGCCCGGCCGCACCTCGCCGATGCCGGGCAGCGCCCAGACCCGGTAGGAGGGCGAGCTCACCCCCGTACCTCCTCGGCCAGCGCCAGGGCGGCGCGGGCCATCTCCGCGGTCGCGTCGGTGCCGGTCATCATCAGCGGCACGGCGCGGCAGCGGATGCCCGCCGCCTCGACGTCAGGCACGGCGGCCGCGTCGACCGTGTCGACGAGCCAGCCGTCGAGCAGCCCGGAGCCGTAGTGCCGGGCGACGGCCGCCGCCGTCGCCTCCACGCCCACGGCGGCGAGCACCTTGTCGGCCATGCCGCGCACGGGCGCGTCGCCGACGATGGGGGACAGGCCCACGACCGGCACGCCCGCGTCGGCGATCGCCTCGCGGATGCCGGGCACGGACAGGATGGTGCCGATGCTGACGACGGGGTTGGACGGCGGGAAGAGGACGACGTCCGCCTCGGCGATAGCCTCCAGCACGCCGGGCGCCGGCTTGGCCTGCTCGGCGCCGACCGGCACGACGGCCTCGGCGGGCACGGACGCCCGCAGCCTGACCCAGTACTCCTGGAAGTGGACGACCCGGCGCTCTCCGTCGAGGGTGACGGCGACATGCGTCTCGACGCGGTCGTCGGACATCGGCAGCAGCCGTACGCCCGGCTGCCACCGGTCGCACAGCGCCTCCGTGACGGCGCTGAGCGGATAGCCGGCGCCGATCATCTGGGTGCGGACGATGTGCGTGGCGAAGTCGCGGTCGCCGAGCCCGAACCACTCGGGCCCGACGCCGTACGCGGCCAGCTCGTTCTTGACCTGGAACGTCTCGTCGCTGCGTCCCCAGCCCTGCTCCTCGTTGATGCCACCGCCGAGGGTGTACATCACGGTGTCGAGGTCGGGGCAGACCTTCAGCCCGAACAGATGGATGTCGTCACCGGTGTTGCCGATCACCGTGACGTCCGCCTCGGGCGCGGCCTGCTGGAGACCACGGAGGAAACGGGCGCCGCCGATACCGCCGGCCAGAACCACAATGCGCATGCGCCCATCTTGGCAGGCGCGCCGACGGCCCCTCAGACCGGAACGGACTCCTGCGTGCACCGGGCGGAGGTGTGCATGGGCATCTCGGTCAGGCCCGGGTAGTACACGTGCAGGCTGACGGCCGGCTCCAGGGAGTCGTTGACGACCTCGTGGACATAGCCGGGGGCGAAGACGCGCTGCGCGCCGGCGGCCAGGGACCGCTCGCCGCTCCCGGTGCGCTCGGTGAGCTCGCCGTCGAGCACGGTGAGCACGCCGGAGGAGGCGCCGTGGCCGTGCAGGCCGCTGCCCTGGCCGGGGACCCAGCTCAGCAGCCAGACCTCGTAGCCGGGGCCGGTCTGCAGGCGGTGGTACCAGCGGGAGGTGGCGTCGTACTCGACGAGGTGCTCCCAGCGCGCGCGGTCCGCGGCGATGGACCGGGCGAGCCCGGCGAACTCGGCCACGGTGGCGGGGTGCTCGCGGGCGGGCTGGAGCAGGTGCTGGACGGCGAGGATGTCGCCGGCGATCTGGAGGTCGCTGTCGCTGTTCATGGGTGCGGGGGTTCCTCGGCAGGAAGTGCTGGGGTGTCGCAGAGCAGGCAGTGCGGGGCGATGCGAGAAGAAGAAGCTGGAGCTCGTGGGCGTCAACAGCTGGAACAGCAACAGCAACAGCGCGCCTGGACAGCGCTGCGGAACCCGCGGAGGCGGGTCGCGTGGGGCGCTGAGGTCGCTGGCATGGGATCAAAGGTGACTGCTCCCCTTACCCGATGTCAACCCAATGACCGATTTGGCGGCAATGTTTCATCACATCCGGTTGCTGCGAGCAGAGAAAGGTTTGTGCAGTCGCGGACCGGGAGACATGCGGCAGCAACCGTTCTCGCAAACGCCGTTGGGACGCCGTGACCGTACTGTGATCCGGATCGCTTCGATGGCTTGATCGCAACATGATCGATGTTTGCGACGTCTTCCCCCTCTGAGGGAGGAGGTGTGGAACAGGCCGCTGGCATGTGTCAGATTTTTGGTGATTTGAACACTTTCCGCATAGCCTTGGTTCCGCAGAGTGAATACCGGGCTCAATAGCAGATCGTGGCTTGACTGGCCCGGAGCCACACACTTGTAATTTCACTCGTGTCGTTCGGCCGAAAACGATCGCGGCAACATCACGGGGACGTAAAGACAGACGAGGGGCGCACATGACCGAGCTGTTCCAACAACTGCTGGTCGAGGACGCGGACGAGGAACTCGGCTGGCAGGAGCGCGCGTTGTGCGCCCAGACCGATCCCGAGTCCTTCTTCCCCGAGAAGGGCGGTTCCACCAGGGAGGCCAAGAAGGTCTGCCTCGCCTGTGAGGTCCGCTCCGAATGTCTTGAGTACGCCCTCAACAACGACGAGCGATTCGGAATCTGGGGCGGCCTCTCGGAGCGCGAGCGCCGCCGGCTCAAGAAGGCCGCGGTCTGATCGCGGGCCGGTCACCCCCCGGCCAAAAAGCACAACTGACCACAAAGTAGACGGTCCGCCGTCTGTGCCCGGTGCGCAGGCCGCGGACCGTTCGCCCTCCCGTCGCCCGGCCACCGCCCCTCGACGAGGCGCTCCGCGCCGCAGCGCTTTCCTGGTGCCGTTAGTGTGGGGCCCCGTCCGTGACGCACCAACGCCCCTTCGGGGCGACCTTGGCCGGAGGGCCCGTACCTCATGTCCGCCACCACCGCCGCGTTTGTCCCGGCACACGCGCCCGAGTTCCCGAGGCACGTCGTCACCGCCGTGCTCGTCTCCCACGACGGCGCGCGCTGGCTGCCCGACGCCCTCGCCGGACTGCTCGGCCAGGAACGCCCCGTGCAGAACGTCGTGGCCGCCGACACCGGCAGCGCCGACGACTCGGCGCAGACGCTCACCGACGCCCTCGGCGCCGACCGCGTCCTGCACCTCGCCCGGCGCACCGGCTTCGGCGCCGCCGTCGACGAGGCCGTCCGCACCGCCGGGGTGCTCACCCCCGACGACCTGCCGTACCTGAAGCGGCCCAGCGGCTGGGACCCGGTCACCAGGACCTGGCGCGACGAGGCGTACGACATGCCCGAGCTGCCGCACGGCGAGCCCGTGCAGTGGCTGTGGCTGCTCCACGACGACTGCGCACCTGAGCCCACGGCACTCGCCGAGCTGCTGCGCGTCGCCGACTCCGACCCCTACGCCGCGGTCGTCGGCCCCAAGCTGCGCGGCTGGTACGACCGCAAGCAGCTCCTCGAAGCGGGCGTCTCCATCGCCAACAGCGGCCGCCGCTGGACCGGACTCGACCGGCGCGAACAGGACCAGGGCCAGCACGACCAGATCCGCTCGGTCCTCTCCGTCTCCTCCGCGGGCATGCTCATCCGCCGCGACGTGTACGAGGAGCTCGGCGGCTTCGACCGCAGGCTGCCGCTGATGCGTGACGACGTCGACCTGTGCTGGCGCGCCCACGCCGCCGGACACCGCGTCCTCATCGCCCCCGGCGCCGTCCTGCGCCACGCGGAGGCCGCCGCCCGCGAGCGGCGCACCGTCGACTGCGTGGGCCGGTCCGTCGCCAGCCCGCACCGCGTCGACAAGGCCGGCGCCGTCTACACCCTGCTGACCAACACCCGCGGTGTCGCCCTGCCCTGGGTTCTGCTGCGCCTCGTGGTCGGCACCCTGCTGCGCACCCTGGCCTATCTCGTCGGCAAGGTCCCGGGCCAGGCCGTCGACGAGGTCATGGGTCTCTTCGGCGTCCTGCTGCGGCCCGAGCGCCTCCTCGCGGGCCGTCGCAGACGCGCACAGCGGGCGGTCGAGGCGAGCGAGCTGCGACCGCTGTTCCCGCCGCCCGGAGCGACCGTCCGCGCCACCGTGGAACAGGTCGTCTCGGACTTCGGCGGCTCGCAGGCCGACTCCGGCGGCTCCCGGCACGGCGTCGTCGAGTCGGGCCCCGGCGGCGACGACGCGGAATTCCTGGAGATCGAGCAGTTCGCGCGACTGAAGAAGATCGCCCGCAAGCCGGGGCCTCTCCTCTTCGCCGTCCTCCTCGTCGTCTCCCTCGCCGCCTGCCGGGGACTGTACGGCGGCGGCGCGCTGGCCGGCGGCGCCCTGCTGCCCGCACCCGCCGACGTCTCCGACCTGTGGAGCCGTTACGCGGACGGCTGGCACCCGGTCGGCACCGGCGGCACCCAGACGGCACCCCCCTACCTCGCGGTCCTCGCCGTCCTGTCCGCGCTGTTCCTCGGCTCCACCGGCCTCGCCCTGACCGTGCTGCTCGTCTGCTCGGTCCCGCTCGCCGGCCTCACCGCCTACTTCGCGTCCCGGCCCATCGTCGAGTCCCGCCTGCTGCGCGCCTGGGCGAGCATCGCGTACGCCTTCCTGCCCGCCGCGACCGGAGCACTCGCCACCGGACGGCTCGGCACCGCCGTCCTCGCGATCGTGCTGCCGCTCGTCGCCCGTGCCGCCGTCGCCGCACACGGACTGCGGATCAGGGGCGACGCTCGCGGCAGCTGGCGGGCCACCTGGGCGTACGCCCTGCTGCTCACCTTCGCGATGGCCTTCACACCCGTGGTGTGGCCGCTCGCCGTGTTCACCGGCATCGCCGTGCTGGTCCTGCGCCGGAACGACATCACCGCCTACGCGCTGCGCTTCCTCGCCGCCGTCGGCACCCCGATGCTCGTCCTCGCTCCCTGGTCGCTCTCCCTGCTGACCAGCCCCTCCGGGTTCTTCCGCGAGGCCGGTCTGGAGTTCGGCAGCGGCTCGGCCGACGCGCTCGACCTGCTCGGCATCAGCCCCGGCGGACCCGGAGCCGTCGGCGGTGTCCTGATGCTCGGCATCGTGCTGGCCGCGCTCGCCGCCCTGCTGCGCGAGGAACGGCAGTTCGCCATCCGTACCTCCTGGGTCGTCGCCCTGGTCGCACTGGTCCTCGCGGCCCTGACCAACGGCTCCGGCTGGGCCGGGCCCGCCACCCTCGTCTACGGCATCGCGCTGCTGTCCGCGGCCGTGCTCGGCGCCGAGGGCGGCCGCACCCGCGTCGCCGCCCAGAGCTTCGGCTGGCGGCAGCCCGTCGCCGCACTGATCGGACTCGCCGCGGCGCTCGCACCCGTCGCCGCCGCGGCCGGCTGGATGATCGACGGTGCCGCGGGCCCGCTCACGCGCCGGGACCCGGTCCAGGTGCCCGCGTTCGTCGCCGAGGAGAGCGACACCCGCGACCAGCCGCGCACCCTCGTCCTCGGCGGCACCTCGGCCGACAAGGTCTCGTACACCCTGGTGCGCGGCTCCGGCGGCCGGCTCGGTGACGCCGAGCTCGCCGAGGCGGGCGGCGGCGACACCCGCCTCGACAAGATCGTCGCGCACCTGGTCGCCGGCTCCGGCGCCGACCAGACCGACCAGCTCAGCGGCTACGCGATCCGCTACGTGCTCGTACGCGACGGATCGCCCCGCCAGACCAGCCGCGTCCTCGACGCCACCCCCGGACTGAGCCGGCTCAGCCAGCTCGACGGCAGCGCGCTGTGGAGGGTCGACCGCCAGGTCGCCCGGGCAACGATCGTCGACGGCAGGAGCGAACCGCTGCCCGTCGCCTCCGACGCCGTCGAGGCGCACACCAAGATCCCCGCCGGCGGCTCCGGCCGCGTCCTGCGCATCGCCGACCGCGCCGCCGAGGGCTGGCAGGCCACACTCGACGGCCGCCCGCTGGAGAAGACGACCGTCGACGGCTGGGCGCAGGGCTTCGAACTGCCCGCCGAGGGCGGACGGCTCGACCTGACGTACGAGGACCCGGCGACGCACACGGCGTGGATCTGGGTCCAGGCGTTCCTCGCGCTCGTCCTGGTGGTGCTCGCGCTGCCGGGCCGCCGCCGTGAGATCGACGACGACCTCCCCGAGGAGGAACTCGCCGTCCCCCTCCAGCCGGAGGCCGGCGAGGGCCGCAGGGCGCGCCGGCTGCGCGCCCAGGCCGAGGCCGAGGCGGCAGCCGCCGAGGACAGCGCACCCGACCCCGGCCCGTACGCCCAACAGCCGGATGCCCACGCTCCGTTCACCGCCGGGCAAGGCGAACAGGCCGCTCCCTACGCGGCGGTTCCCCAGCAGGGTTACGGCGACTGGCAGGCCCAGCAGCCCTACGGCGACGGCGGCTACACGTACGGCGCCGAGCAGTACCCGGGCGGCCAGTACGCCGGCGAGCAGCCCTACGGCTCCCAGCAGCCCTACGGCGACGGCGCGTACCAGCAGCCCTACCAGGGCGACCCCTACGGGACGGAGCCCTACGGCGACGAGCGGTACCCGCAGGACGGGCGCGACCACGACCCGTACGGATACGGCGAGCAGTACCCCGACGGCGGCCCGTACCCCGAGCCGCCCGCCCAGGCCCCCGGCACGACGCGAGGCGAGTCAGAGTGAAGCGCACCACCATCTCCCTGATCGCGGTCACCACCGCCCTCGCGGCGGTCACCGGATTCGCCTCGCTGACCGTCCCGGACGGCAGCGAGCCGACGCGCGGCGACCTCGCGCTGCCGCTGCCCGTGGAACGCTCCAGCCTGCTGTGCCCGGCGCCGAGCAGCTCCGAGCTCGCCGAGACCCGCTACACGTCGTTCACGCCCGCGCGGAAGCAGAGCGGGGGACAGAAGGACGCCGGCGAGCCGGCGGACTCGGCCGAACTGCGGCCTTCGGCCGCCGTGTTGGCCGACACCGATGCCGCGCCCGCCAAGGACGGGAAGAAGAAGGACGCGGCCGAGGAAGGCGCGAAGAAGCCCGCTCCCGAGAAGCCCGTCGTCGCCGTGAAGGAGCCCGGCAAGCCGGTCTCCGCCGAGGTGGACGGCGGCGAGGCCCCCGCCCTCGTCGGCACCGCCACCGGCTCCCTCGCGCCCGGCTGGACCACCCAGCAGACGACGTCGGTCACCGCGGGCAACGGGCGGGGGCTGCTCGGCGTCAGCTGCACCGGACCCGACACAGACTTCTGGTTCCCCGGCGCCTCCCTCGCCGAGGGCCGCCAGGACTACGTGCACCTGACCAACCCCGACGAGGCGGGGGCCGTCGCCGACATCGAGCTGTACGGCAAGGACGGGGCGCTCAGGACGACGCTGACGGAGGGCATCCCCGTCCCGGCCGGCTCCAGCGTCCCCGTGCTGCTCCCGACGCTCACCGCCGACAAGGCGGACGAGGTGACCGTCCACGTGACCACCCGTACCGGCCGCGTGGGCGCGGTCGTACGGGCCGCCGACGAGACCGACGGCAGCGACTGGCTCGCCGCCTCCGCCGACCCGGCCGGCACCGTCGTACTGCCCGGCATCCCGTCGGACGCGACGTCGGTGCAGCTGGTGGCCTTCGCCCCGGGCGACGACGATGCCGCGCTGAAGGTCCAACTCGCGGGCCCCACCGGGACGATCACCCCGGCCGGACATGAGTTGCTGCACGTGAAGTCCGGGATGACGGCGAGCGTCGAGCTCGCCGACATCGCCAAGGGAGAGGCCGGATCGCTGATCCTCAGCCCCGCGGAGGAGGGACGCGCCACGCCCGTCGTGGCGGCGCTGAGGGTGGTGCGCGGCAAGGGCGCGGAGAAGGAGATCGCCTTCGTCCCGGCCGCCGCGCCGGTCGGCGAACGGGCCACCGCCGCCGACAACCGCGCCAAGGGCTCGGTCCTCTCGCTCACCGCGCCCGGCGAGGCGGCCGAGGTCAGGGTCACGGCGTCGGCGGGCACGGAAGGGGGCGCACAGGCCGTCAAGACGTACAAGGTGAAGGCCGGCACGACCCTGGCGATCACGCCGCCGGTGCCGGCCGGGCTGAAGGGCTCCTACGCGGTGACGGTCGAGACGCTCTCGGGCGGACCGGTACACGCGTCGCGCGCGCTGGAGATCGCGGACGACGGCATCCCGATGTTCACCATCCAGAATCTGCCGGACGACCGGGGCACGGTGGTCGTCCCGGAGGCGGAGCAGGACCTGTCCGTGCTCGACGACTGACGATGCGCGACGGGCCCGAGAGGTCGCGGGCCCCCTGCGGCGCGCGGGCCGGACAGGTCGTCGTGGGCCCTCCTCCCGCGGCCCGACCGGCAGTCGTGAGCTCCGGAGCGGCCTTCGGCGGGCGGCCGGGTCAGTCCTGGCCGTACCGGGGGTCGACCGACTCGGGCGAGAGCCCGAGCAGTTCCGCGACCTGCTCGACGACCACTTCGTGCACCAGCAGCGCCCGTTCGTCGCGGTTCTTCGTCCGGATCTCGACGGGCCGCCGGTAGATCATGATCCGCGCCGGACGGTCCTTCGCCGCAGGCTCCGCGCTGCCGAGCGGCACCGAGTCGTCCGGCGAGCCCGGTACGTCCAGGACCAGGAAGTCGACATCGGCCAGCTGCGGCCAGTGCCGCTCCAGGCGCTCCACGGAGTCCTGCACCAGGTCACGGAAGGTCTCCGAGCGGCTGGCGGCCAGCGGGACCTGCGGCGGGGCGACGGGGCCGCGCATGCCCCGGCCGTGGCGGTCGCGGCGGCGCGGTCTCGGCTCGGTCGGGCGGGGCGGTACAGGACTGTCCATCACCGACGCAGGGTAACTCTCCCGCGCGAGCGGCGACCGGGCGCGCGGCCCCGGCCACGCCCCTTGTCGCCAATTGACCATTCCGGCCAAGGTTCGGCTCGATTGCACGGCCCGGGAGATCGGTGATCTCGGCCCGATTGACATTATTCACCCCAAGTCGTGACCGGCTCCTGTGCGACCGTCGCCGGTGTGGTTCTCTTTCCGTGCAGGTCAGGCCAGTTGCAGGAACAACCGTTATGTCGGATGTCACACCACGACACGGGGGAGTGACCTGGTGGAGAGTCGTCGCAGCCCGCTCAAGAGTGCGGTACCGTCCAACGTCGTGAGCCCTGTACGTCGCTGTTCGCGCACCGCGTGCGGCCGCCCTGCCGTCGCGACACTGACGTACGTCTATGCCGATTCGACTGCGGTCCTCGGCCCGCTCGCCACCTACGCCGAGCCCCACTGCTACGACCTGTGCGCAGAGCACAGCGAGCGGCTGACCGCTCCACGCGGCTGGGAGGTCGTGCGGCTCACGGACGGCTCGGCCCCGGCCCGCCCCAGCGGTGACGACCTCGAAGCGCTGGCGAACGCGGTGCGGGAGGCGGCCCGGCCCCAGGGACGTACCGCGCAGGCGGGCGGACAGGGCGGCCGCCGCTCGGCCGACCCGATGGAGGTCGCGCGCCGCGGCCACCTGCGGGTGCTGCGCTCCCCGGACAACTGAGCCGCACGCTCCCCTCGCCCTCCGCTCCGCCGCTTCCCCGGCGCCCGGCCGCGCCCTCCGCGCAGTCGCCCGGACGCCTTCCCGGCGTCCCGCCCGTTCCCCGCACGCACTGCTGTTCCCGGCCAACTCGCGCCCATCACCGCCCGCTTGACCCGTCCCCGCCGCCCCGGCCGCCGCGCCCGGCGTGCACGGCATCCGGCCAGGGCGGGCGCGCCGCAGCGGGTCACATCCCGGAAGCCCGGTCCGGGCACGCTGCGCACACGTGCGGCGGGTAGTTTGATGCGACCGCCAAGACTTCAGGAGGATTGGGCCGTGGCTGCTGATCTGTCGCAGATCGTGAAGGCGTACGACGTCCGCGGAGTGGTGCCGGATCAGTGGGACGAGCAGGTCGCCGAGCTCTTCGGCGCCGCGTTCGTCCAGGTGACCGGCGCCGACGCGATCGTCGTCGGCCACGACATGCGGCCGTCGTCGCCCGGCCTGTCCGGCGCGTTCGCGCGCGGCGCCGCCGCCCGCGGCGCGGACGTCACCCTGATCGGCCTGTGCTCGACCGACCAGCTGTACTTCGCCTCCGGGCACCTGGGCCTGCCGGGGGCGATGTTCACCGCGTCGCACAACCCCGCGCAGTACAACGGCATCAAGATGTGCCGCGCCGGCGCCGCGCCCGTCGGCCAGGACACCGGCCTCGCCGACATCCGCGACCTCGTCACCGCCTGGTCCGCCGACGGCGGGCCCGAGCCGGCCGCCCGGCGCGGCACGGTCACCCAGCGGGAGACGCTCGCCGACTACGCGGCCCACCTGCTCTCGCTCGTCGACCTGTCCGCGATGCGTCCGCTGAAGGTCGTCGTGGACGCGGGCAACGGCATGGGCGGACACACCGTCCCCACCGTCTTCGCTTCGCTCCCCGTCACGCTCGTCCCGATGTACTTCGAGCTCGACGGCACCTTCCCCCACCACGAGGCCAACCCCCTCGACCCCGCGAACATCGTCGACCTCCAGGCCCGCGTCGTCGCCGAGGGCGCCGACCTGGGCCTCGCCTTCGACGGCGACGCCGACCGCTGCTTCGTCGTCGACGAGCGCGGCGAGGGCGTCTCGCCGTCCGCGATCACCGCCCTGGTCGCCTCCCGCGAGCTGGCCAGGCACCCGGGCGGCACGGTGATCCACAACCTGATCACGTCCTGGTCGGTCCCGGAGGTCGTGCGCGAACAGGGCGGCACGCCGGTGCGCACCCGGGTGGGGCACTCGTTCATCAAGGAGGAGATGGCCCGCACCGGCGCCGTCTTCGGCGGCGAGCACTCCGCGCACTACTACTTCCGCGACTTCTGGAACGCCGACACCGGCATGCTGGCCGCGCTCCACGTGCTCGCGGCCCTCGGCACGCAGGACGGCCCGCTGTCCCGGTTGGTCGGCCGGTACGACCGGTACGCCGCCTCCGGCGAGATCAACTCCCAGGTCGACGACCAGACCGGCCGGTCGGCCGCGGTACGGGCCGCCTTCGCCACCCGCGAGGGTGTGACGACCGACGAGCTGGACGGCCTGACCGTGGCCACCGGCGACTGGTGGTTCAACCTGCGGGCCTCCAACACGGAGCCGCTGCTGCGGCTCAACGTCGAGGCCCGGGACGATGCGCTCATGACGAAGATCCGCGACGAGGTCCTCGCACTCGTCCGCGCCTGAGTCCGGCCCCGCCGGCTTCCCCGGCCGCCCGGCCCCTCCGGCGACGCACGCCCGCCGGCCAGCCCCGGCGCGCCGGACCGCCGGGGGCGTGGTCAGAACGAGCCGCACCCCGCTTCCCGGCGGTAGGCTGACGAGGCCCGAACCGCAAGACCGTGACCGCACGTCCGACGCGGCCGAACCGCACCCCGGACCTGTGAGACGCCCGAAGGGACACCGCTGACATGCCGCTCGAAGCCGGCCTCCTGGAGATCCTCGCCTGTCCGGCGTGCCACGCACCGTTCGACGACCGCACGGCGGCCGAGACGCCCGAGCTGATCTGCACCGGCGCGGACTGCGGTCTGGCCTACCCCGTACGGGACGGCATCCCGGTCCTCCTGGTCGACGAGGCCCGCCGCCCCTCCTAGCGCGGCCGTCCCGCCCCGCGCGGGACCGGTCCCACCACCGACACACCCCCCCGCACGCGTACGGCGATCGGAGGCCCCACCCCATGCTCGACGAGTCGCTCCTCGACGCCCCGGACGCTCTCGCCCGCATCGACCACCGAGGCCTCCTGCGCGGCGCCGCCGAAGCCGGGGCGCGGGTACGCACGGCGGCCCGGCACGCGGCCGAGGCCGGAGTCGCCGAGCTCACCCCCGAGGGACGCCCGCGGGTCGTGCTCGTCGCCGGGCCCGGCACCGCCGCCGTCGGGGTCGCCGACCTGATCGGCGCCCTCGCCGGGGCGTCCGCCCCCGTCATCGCGCTGCGGCCCACGGGCGTGGCCCACGCGGCGGGCGCCCTGCGCTGGGCCCTGCCCGGCTGGGCGGGCTCGCTGGACCTGCTGCTGGTCGTCACCACCGACGGCAGCGAACCGGGTCTCGCCCTGCTCACCGAGCAGGCCTACCGGCGCGGCTGCACCGTCGTCGCCGTCGCACCCCGCACTTCCCCGTTGTCCGAGGCGGTCGACGGTGCCCACGGCCTGGTCGTCCCGATGGCCACCGCCCCCTACGAGCTCTACGAGGAGGGCCAGGCGGCGAGCCCCGGCGCCCTGTGGGCCCTGCTGACACCGCTGCTGTCCCTCCTCGACCGCGTGGGGCTCCTCGAAGCGCCCCCCGAGATCCTCGCCAAGGTCGCCGACCGGCTCGACCGCACCGCCGAGCGGTGCGGGCCCGCCATCGCGACGTACAGCAACCCGGCCAAGACGCTCGCCGCCGAACTCGCCGACAGCCTCCCCCTCATCTGGACGGAGGGCGCGGGCGCGGCCCCCGCGGGCCGTCGCTTCGCCGCCGTCCTCGCCGAGCTCGCCGGTCTGCCGGCGCTCGCCGCCGAGCTTCCGGAGGCGCTGCCCGCCCACGGTGTGCTCCTGGTCGGGGACTTCGCGGCCGGGGCGGACCCCGAGGACTTCTTCCGTGACCGGGTCGACGAGCCGCAGGCGCTGCGGGCCCGCATCGTCCTGTTGCGCGACCGGCCCGCGGGCGGGCTCACCGCCGCGCCGGCCGCACGCGAACTCGCCCTCGGTCACGACACCCCGATCAGCGAACTCGAACCGGAGGACGGCTCGGAACTCGAATCGATCGCCGAACTGCTCGCCGTGACGGACTTCGCCGCCGTGTACCTGTCGCTCGCGGAATCGGGCGACCGCGGCCGGGGCGACCAGTCGTAGGCGATCTCGCGCACCGGACACCCGCCGGTCACCGGGCGTCCGCCGAACCGACGCTCCGCGTACGCGGTCCCGCCGTATCAAGGGCCGACGAACCGGAGCCGGTGCCCCGCAGCCGGGCGTACCGCCCCGCACACAGCCGTACCGAAGAAGGACCGAGAAGCCCATGGATCGCCTCGCCAACACCGTGCGCCCCTACGCCTGGGGGTCCACGACCGCCATCCCGGAGCTGCTCGGCGTCGCTCCCACGGGCGAGCCGCAGGCCGAGATGTGGATGGGCGCCCACCCCGGCGCGCCGTCCCACGTCAGCCGTGACGGCGAGAACGCCCGGCCGCTCTCCGAGGTCATCGCCGACGCACCCGAGCGGGAGCTCGGCGCGGCGGCCGTCGCCAAGTTCGGCCCCCGGCTGCCGTTCCTGCTGAAGCTGCTCGCGGCCGGTGCCCCGCTGTCCCTCCAGGTCCACCCCGACCTCGCCCAGGCAAAGGCCGGATACGCCGCCGAGGAAGAGGCCGGCGTTCCGCTCGACGCCCCGCACCGCAACTACAAGGACACCAACCACAAGCCCGAACTGATCTGCGCGCTCACGCCGTTCGACGGCCTGTGCGGCTTCCGCGCACCCGCCGAGGCCGCCGACCTGCTCGCCGGTCTCGACGTGGACTCCCTCAAGCCGTACGTCGACCTGCTGCACGCCCATCCCGAGGAGGCAGCCCTCCGCGAGGTCCTCACCGCCGTACTGACAGCAGACCGCGAGGAGATGGCGGCCACGGTCCACGAGGCGGCGGCCGCCGCCGAACGGCTCGGCGGCCCCTACGCCTCGTACGCCTCCATCGCCCGCCACTATCCCGGCGACCCGGGTGTCATCGCGGCGATGCTGCTCAACCACGTCCGACTCCAGCCCGGCGAGGCCCTGTTCCTCGGCGCGGGAGTCCCGCACGCCTACCTGACCGGCCTCGGCGTCGAGATCATGGCCAACTCCGACAACGTGCTGCGCTGCGGACTGACGCCCAAGCACGTCGACGTACCCGAACTGCTGCGCATCGTCCGCTTCGAGGCGACCGACCCCGGTGTGCTCCGCCCCGAGCCCTCGCCCACCGGCGAGGAGGTGTACGACACCCCGATCGACGAATTCCGGCTCTCCCGCTTCGTGCTGGCCGCCGACTCCGCGCCCTGCGACCTCACGGCCGCGACCCCGCAGATCCTGCTGTGCACGGCGGGCGGCGTGACGGCCGGTGAGCTGGCGCTCGCCCCAGGCGAATCGGCCTTCGTACCGGCCGGCGAGACCGTGCGCATCACGGGCACCGACGGCGGCCCGGGCACGCTCTTCCGCGCCACAGTGGTGGCCTGAGACAGCGCCCCTTCGGGGTGCTGCAACAATGGCGCACCGCAAAGGCCGGGCAAAGCCCCGGAAGCGATCGACGTCAGTACGAAGGGACACCCGGAACACATGAGCGCGTCAGGCGGCACCAAGGCGATCGTGGCGGCACTCGCCGCCAACCTCGCTATCGCGGTAGCGAAGTTCGTGGCGTTCCTCTTCAGCGGATCGTCGTCGATGCTCGCGGAGAGCGTCCACTCGCTGGCCGACTCCGGCAACCAAGGGCTGCTGCTGCTCGGCGGCAAGAAGGCCCAGCGCGAGGCCACCCCGCAACACCCCTTCGGCTACGGGCGCGAGCGCTACATCTACGCCTTCCTCGTCTCCATCGTGCTCTTCTCCGTCGGTGGCATGTTCGCCATCTACGAGGGCTACGAGAAGATCAAGCACCCCCACGAGATCACGGACTGGTACTGGCCGATCGGCGTCCTCGTCTTCGCGATCATCGCCGAGACGTTCTCGTTCCGCACCGCCATCAAGGAGTCGAACGAGCTGCGGGGCAAGCTGAGCTGGCCGCAGTTCGTGCGCCGGGCCAAGGCCCCCGAGCTGCCGGTCGTCCTGCTGGAGGACCTGGGCGCGCTGGTCGGTCTGATCCTGGCGCTGGTCGGCGTGAGCCTGGCTATCGCCACCGGCAACGGCGTCTGGGACGGCATCGGCACCCTGTGCATCGGAGTCCTGCTGATCGTCATCGCCGTCGTGCTCGCCGCCGAGACGAAGTCCCTGCTGCTCGGCGAGGCCGCCGGCACGGAAGAGGTCGAGAAGATCAAGGCCGCCCTCGTGGACGGCGACGTGGTCACCCGCATCATCCACATGCGCACGCTGCACCTCGGCCCGGAGGAACTGCTCGTCGCCGCGAAGATCGCCGTCCGGCACGAGGACACGGCGGCCGAGGTGGCCGCGGCGATCGACGCCGCCGAGGACCGCATCCGCCAGGCCGTGCCGATCGCGCGCGTGATCTACCTGGAGCCGGACATCTACGACGAGTCCGCGGGAGCGGCGGGCGCCGCCCGCGGCGAGGCGCCGGGCGGTTCCGGCCACTGAGCCGCTGACAGCACGGGAAAGGCCCCGGACCGGTGAGGTCCGGGGCCTTTCCCGTGAACCGCCTTCGCGCTACGGGGTGTACACCGGGGGCTGCCCGGACGGGGCGCGGCGCCTGCGTCCGGCCAGCCACCCGGCCAGCCCGCATCCCGCTCCCGCCAGCCCGGTCACCGCTCCGAGCACCATGGCCGCACCGAGCGCCACCGGCACGTTCACGTCGTCGACGATCCGGCCCCGCACGGCCGTGAGCGGCACGGCCCCTCCGCCGGCCTCGTCGCCGAAGGAGCGGGAGTCACGGGAGTTGCCCCGGTTGTCCCCGAGCATGAACAACCGGTCCTCGGGGACCGTCACCTCGAAGGGCATCCCTCCGACGGGGTCGGCGCCTTGGACGTACGGCTCCACCAGCGGCTTCCCGTTGACCGTGATCGGCCCGCCGCCGATGCGGCCCACGAGCCGGTCGCCGCCGACGCCGACCACCCGCTGCAGCACAGGCAAGTCCCTGTAACGGGCCGGCATGCGATAGAGCACGACGTCCCCGCGGCGCACCTGCGAGCCGTCGACCTTTTCGTAGAAGAGCCGGTCACCGACGCCGTACGTCGGACTCATGCCCTCGCTCGCGACCGTGAGCCCCGAGTAGTTCGCCCGGAACGTCAGCAGCGCGCCCAGGACCAGCGCCACGCTTAGCGGCGCCAGCACCCATCCGGCCAGACGCAGGCCGCGCCCCGGTCTCCCCGATCCCATCTCTGTTCCCTCCCCGGAACCACTGGTGCGCCCGGCGACCGCCGTCGACGGGCGGTGCGGGCGCCGCGCGAAGCCCGCGCGGCGCCCGACCCTACGGGACGCCGATCACCCGACCTCGCGCAGCACCACGAGAACCGCCGACTCGTCCGGGGCGGGCATATGGGGGATGGCGATCTCCTAGCCGAGCCCCGTCGTGCCCTGCTCCTCAACGCGCAGGCTCACGCGCCCGCGACCAGCGCCTCGGCGTCGGCCACCTTGCCGGTCCCCCATGAACGGCGCGGACATGCCGGTCTTCCGCTCCTGCTCCGAGTACAGCTTGCGCCGGATGAGTGTGGCGAGGCCTGGCCGAGCGGCATCACCGGGCTCCAAGGCACGGAAAGCGCTGTCGGGCCGGGGCCCGGGGCCGCGGAATCTGGCCGGAACCAGGGGCCGGGCGGGCTGGGGCCGACTGGGCTGATCGGTGTAGATTCGTCACCGGTCAGACGTCGCTGCTGATGGCGGTCGGGCGGTCCCGCGCGGACCGGCCGAGGGAGAGAGGGCCTCCGACGGACTGTCCTGCGGGCTCCCGGGCATTCGTATGTCCAGGCCGCCGCAGAGCAAGCCGTACCCACCCTCGACCCGAACCACGAGGAGCAGCTCGCATGTCGACTGTCGCCAACGGCCAGGACTTCAAGGTCGCCGACCTTTCCCTCGCCGCCTTCGGCCGCAAGGAGATCACTCTCGCCGAGCACGAGATGCCCGGCCTGATGTCGATCCGCAAGGAGTACGCCACCGCCCAGCCGCTGGCCGGCGCACGCATCACCGGCTCCCTGCACATGACCGTGCAGACCGCCGTGCTGATCGAGACCCTGGTCGCCCTCGGCGCCCAGGTCCGCTGGGCCTCCTGCAACATCTTCTCCACCCAGGACCACGCCGCGGCCGCCATCGCCGTCGGCCCCAACGGCACCCCCGAGAACCCGCAGGGCGTCCCCGTCTTCGCCTGGAAGGGCGAGACACTGGAGGAGTACTGGTGGTGCACGGAGCAGGCCCTGACCTGGCCGAACACCCCCACCGGCGGCCCGAACATGATCCTCGACGACGGCGGTGACGCCACCCTGCTCGTACACAAGGGCGTCGAGTTCGAGAAGGCCGGCTCGGCCCCGGACCCCTCGACCGCGGACAGCGAGGAGTACGGCCACATCCTGACCCTGCTCAACCGCACGCTCGCCGAGAACCCGCAGAAGTGGACGCAGCTCGCGTCCGAGATCCGCGGTGTGACGGAGGAGACGACGACGGGCGTCCACCGTCTGTACGAGATGCACCGCGAGGGCACGCTGCTGTTCCCGGCGATCAACGTGAACGACGCCGTGACGAAGTCGAAGTTCGACAACAAGTACGGCTGCCGGCACTCGCTGATCGACGGCATCAACCGTGCCACCGACGTCCTCATCGGCGGCAAGACGGCCGTCGTCTGCGGCTACGGCGATGTCGGCAAGGGCTGCGCGGAGTCCCTGCGCGGCCAGGGTGCCCGGGTGATCATCACCGAGATCGACCCGATCTGCGCCCTGCAGGCGGCGATGGACGGCTACCAGGTCACGACCCTCGACGAGGTCGTCGAGACGGCCGACATCTTCGTCACCACGACCGGCAACAAGGACATCATCATGGCCTCCGACATGGTCAAGATGAAGCACCAGGCGATCGTGGGCAACATCGGTCACTTCGACAACGAGATCGACATGGCCGGTCTGGCGCAGGTGCCCGGCGTCGTCAAGGACGAGGTCAAGCCCCAGGTCCACACCTGGACCTTCCCCGACGGCAAGGTCCTGATCGTCCTGTCCGAGGGTCGGCTGCTCAACCTGGGCAACGCCACCGGACACCCGTCGTTCGTGATGTCCAACAGCTTCGCCGACCAGACGCTGGCCCAGATCGAGCTGTTCACCAAGCCCCAGGACTACCCGACCGACGTCTACGTGCTCCCCAAGCACCTCGACGAGAAGGTCGCCCGTCTCCACCTCGATTCCCTCGGCGTCAAGCTCACCACCCTGCGCCCGGAGCAGGCGGAGTACATCGGTGTCAAGGTCGAGGGCCCGTACAAGTCCGACCACTACCGCTACTGATCACCACGGCGACACCGATCACCTCCGATCGTCACTGATCTGGTCGCTGATCCGGATCTGATAGCCGGTCCGGATCTGATCGCTGATCCGCCGCCGGGTACCGGCGGCGGACGTGACCGGTACCAGGCAGGCCCCCGCACCCCCGTGTCGGGGGCCTGCCCCGTACCTCTCCTCGAACGGTCCGGTCAGGGCGTGTCGCCACGCCTCCGAGCCTCACCGCACAAGGACACTCACGCCCCCATGCCACGCGGCCGTTATTCGCTCCACGATCCGCACGATCACACCCCCCTCGGTGAAGAGCACTTCCAGTGCGCCCCCGGCCCTTCCGGCTGGCGCTACGTCTCCCGCACACTCACCCCCTCCGGAGAGCAGGCCGGCACCGTCGACCTGGCCATCGACGATCTCGGCCGCCCCATCCGACTCGAACTCCACGCAGCGGGCTGGCAGGTCCGAGGCGCCGCGCTGGACGGCGTCACGTGGGTCCGGACCGACCCCTCCGGTGCCCATGCCACGGAAGGCAATGTGCGCGCCCACGCCTTCACCGGCACTTCCCCCGCCTTCCTCGTCGCGACCGCCCGCCTGCTGCGTCTCATCCCCACCGCCCCCGCGACCCGCGTACGCATGGTCGCCTTCACGGACCCGGTCCTCGCCCCCCGCACCGTCGACCAGTCCTGGGCCCTGATGAAGAGTGAAGCGCACGCCACTGACAACGGCCCCCTGACCGTGGACGAATACCAGGTCAGCGCCCTGGACACGGGCGAACAGCACACCGTTCACATCGCCGGCGACGTGGTCCTCGCGGCGCCGGGCATCGAGCTGGAAGACCTCGAAAGCCCGCCGTCGGTCTTCCCCTGACGGCGGGCTCTGCGGCGGGGCCTCGGCCCGCCGGCCGCCACTGGGAAGAGGCCGACCGGTCGGGCGGGGTCAAGCGGGCGGGGCGAATCCGGTCGACGGCGGCGGCTTGACCTCGACGGGCTCCGGATGCCCTGGAGCACCGATCGGGACGGCCGCGCCCGCCGCCGCGACTCCGGTATCGGTCCCGGCCGCCAGGCCGGGACTCGCCCAGGCAGCCCCGCCACCCAGGCCAGAACCGGATTCGATGGATCCGTGCCCTGCGGATCCCTGATCCGAGCTTCCCCGCCGTTCGCTGCCCGACCCGGCTGGAGGCGCCGCCTCCGGCCCCGAACCGATACCCGCCCCGGTCGTGTCCGGCCGCGCCGTGTCCGGCGCTCGCGACGGCTCCACCGCATGTGCCCCCGCGGCCGCAGCGGCACGGTCGTCGGCCTCGGCGGACCTGGCCGCCGCAGCGAAGGCACGTCGTGCGTCGCGCGCCTGCCGCTCGTTCACCACAGCCGCCAGATACGCGGCGGGCGGCACACCTTCGGGCGCAGGCGTGCCCGTACGCGCCGACAGGTCGCCCGCGAGCCGCTGCGCCATCGACCAGCTCACGGCGGCGTCCAGCTGCCGCATGCGCGTCAGGTACTGGCGTATGGCGAGCCACAGATCGTCCGGCACACCCGACAGATCGAGCCCGGAGAACCGTCCGACCAGCCACGGTGGCGGCGGCGGAACCACCAGCGCCCCACGGGCCGCCGGCACCCGCTCCCGTACGACCAGCGTCCCGGCGAAGACGTCACCGATGCGCCGCCCCCGTGCGGAGACCAGCGAGGCGATACAGGCGATGACCCCGAACGTCATCAGGATCTCCACCACCCCCATCGCACCGCGCACCAGCGCGTGCCGGAACCGGATGGGCCCGCCGTCGTCCCGCACGACCCGCAGCCCGCAGGCCAGCTTGCCCAGCGACCGCCCATGACTGAGGGTCTCCACAGCGATCGGCGCACCCACGGGCACCAGCAGGAACGTCGCGATCGACACTGCCATGACCGCGGCCTCGTCAAGAGACGCCGTGGCCACCGCCAGCCCGATCGACACCAGCAGATACGCCGTCCACACCACCACCAGGTCGATCGCGAGCGCGAGCGCCCGGCTCGGCAACCTCGCAGGCTGCAGCCCCAGTACGACCGCGTCCCCCGTCACAAGCCCGCTCACCGCTGCCACCCCTCGCGTTCCTCGACCTTCCCTGCCCCTTGGTTCCTCAGTCTGCCAAGCTGACCGGCAGCGCGCCGCAGTAGTACGGACCGTACGCACCCAGTGCCTGGAGCAGCAGCCGACCATGGACCTCGACGTCTTTGTCACCGCCCACCGCGCAGAGTGGGACCGCCTCGACTACCTCCTGCGCAGGGGAGGCCATCTCGCCGGAGCCGAGGCCGACGAACTCGTCGCCCTGTACCAGCGCACGGCCACGCATCTGTCCCTTATCCAGTCCAGCGCGCCGGACCCGGCGCTCACAGGCAGGCTCACCCAGCTCGTCGCGCGCGCTCGCGCCACGGTCACCGGCACCCGGCGGGCCGGCTGGCGGGACGTCGTCACCTTCCTGACCGCGGGCTTTCCGGCGGCGGTCTACCGCTCCCGTCACTGGTGGATACCGACAGCCGTCCTCTCCACGCTGCTCGCGGCCGTGATCGGCTGGTGGATCGGCGCCCACCCGGAGGTCCAGTCCGCGATCGCCGCTCCGGAGGAGCTGCGGCAGATGACCAAGCCGGGCGGGGACTACGAGACGTACTACTCCAGCCACCCCGCGGCGTCGTTCGCCGCCCAGGTCTGGACGAACAACGCCCAGGCTGCGGCCATGTGCCTGGCCCTCGGCGCGTTCCTGTGCGTCCCGGTCATCTGGATTCTGTTCATCAACGTCCTCAACCTCGGAGTCGGCATCGGCCTGATGTCGTCCGCCGGACGCCTCGACACGTTCCTCGGGCTGATCCTTCCGCACGGGCTGCTGGAACTGACGGCAGTCTTCGTCGCGGCAGGCACCGGTCTCCGACTGGGTTGGACCGTGATCGATCCCGGTCCGCAGTCGCGACGGACCGCCCTCGCCCAACGGGGACGGGCCGCGATCGGGATGGCCATCGGCCTCGCCCTGGTCCTCTTCGTCTCCGGCGTCATCGAGGCCTTCGTAACCCCGTCCGGTCTCCCGACCTGGGCCCGGATCACCACCGGCGTCGTCGCTGAGCTGGTGTTTCTGGCATACGTGTACGTCCTCGGCGGCCGAGCCGTCCGGGCGGGCGACATCGGTGACGTGGACGAGTCGGACCGGAGCGCGGAGCTCCCGTCCGCGGCCTGAGGGGCGGATGTGCAGAGAGGCCCTGTGGGCTGCTAGTCTCCTCTTCGCCCACCGGACCCGTTGACACGGGAGACGTGGGGAGGTAGATTTAGACAGTTGCCTGGACTGGACAGGTTCGGGCGTGAACATCTAGAGTCTCTCTCGCTTCCGCCGGGATCTGATTCCCGAGAAGCCATTCCGAAATCTTTATCCGGATCAGCTCGCCGATTTGGTCGGCTGAAATGCTTCTGATAAAGTCGGGTCCGCCGGAAAGGGAAGCGCGAAAGCGAAGAACTGGAAAGCGCCGAGGAAATCGGATCGGAAAGATCTGATAGAGTCGGAAACGCAAGACCGAAGGGAAGCGCCCGGAGGAAAGCCCGAAAGGGTGAGTACGAAGGA
>NZ_JBSFUR010000057.1:0-29419 GCF_053591895.1 Streptomyces sp. NPDC002867
GGGGGGCCCCCCCGCGTGTGCCGGCCCATCAAGCGCCGGCGGGGCTGGAGGTTTCCAGAGGGGCCGGGGCGGAGCCCCGGTCAGGGGAGGGCGGAGTGGGGTGGGGGGAACGTCACAGCAGGGCGAACTGGCCCTCCGGGCCCTCCTCCGCGTGGTCCAGTACCGACGCCGGCCGGCGCGCCGGCCCCGGCGGCGGCAGCACTCCCGCCGCCCGCAGCTCCGCCGCCCCGATCCGGGCGCCCTCGCCCAGCCGCTCGCGCTCCGGCTCCAGTTCCGCCAGCAGTGCCAGCACCGTGATCAGTTCCAGGAACTCGGAGGTCCACTCCTGCGGCCAGGACGCCGGCCGCACCGCCTCGAGGGAGCCCGGTTCGCCGCCCGCCGTGCGCCGTGCGAACCAGAGCTCCAGCACCCGGACGCCGCCCGCCTCGAACTCCCACGCCCCGCGCGGCACCGGCGCGACACGGCCGCCGTCGCCGATGGACAGCGTCTCCTCGTCCGCGTCGTACGCGAGCGCGTCCGGCCGCGCGGGCAGGGCAGCCCGCACATAGGGACGCCGACCGCCCGGCAGTCTGGGGCGCTCCCCGCCGTGCGCGCCGCGCAGCTGGATCCGCATCGCCCGCCGGCCCAGCTCCACCCCGGCCGCCCACACGGAGGCGTCGGCGGGCAGCGGGACCACGCACCCCGCGGGGCCGTCGACGGCCGACGCCAGGGCCCAGCAGAGCAGGTCCTCGGCAGCCACCCCGTGCCCGTACCGGTCCGCGAGGAGGTCCAGCAGCCCCGGCGAGACGTTCGGCTCCCGCGCGCCCGGCCTGCGGTACAGGGGACGGATCCGGCCCGGGCGGCCCGCCGGCGAGCGCCCGTCCGGCAGCAGCGCCGTCACGACGAGCGCGGGCCCCGCCGCCTTGGGGACACGGCCCTGTTCGACGACGAAGAGCTGCCGTTCGTCCCGCACCCGCCACAACTCCGGCCGGGCCGCGTCGATCAGCCGGTGGTCCGGTATCAGCCACTGCTCGTCGAACGCGCCGTGCAGCACGCGCACCGGCTCCGGGCAGCGGCCCCGCTCGCGGGCCATCCGCCCGGTCCCGGTCGCCTGCCCCGGCAGCTGCGCGACCGCGCTGTGCGCAGTACGCGCCCGGGTGGGCCCGAACAGGGACTCGCGCTCGGCGCCGTCCGCCCGTACGAGCGCGTCCCAGCGGGCCCGCAGGGACGCGGCGTCCGGCGCCATCACCCAGCCCCGGCCCAGCCGCAGCGGCGCCACGGACCAGGGCATGAGGTCGTCGAGCAGCGGCGCGTCGTCCTCGGTGTGAGCAGTCACCGTCCGCATGCTAGTCACCTTCTCGGCCGTGAACGACCGCGCTTGACTGCCCGGTCGTTCGCACCTCGTCGCGCTCCCGACTGCCCCCTGCGACAGGGCGGTCACGGGTCACATCTCCCCTGTTCCGGGCCTGTTCAGGCCGTGGCGGGGACGGGCATGGTGACGAATGCCCACGCCCCGCTCAGTCCGCGGCATCCACAGTGACCGAGAAGGAGAAGCGGTCGCCGCGGTAGCGGATGCGGGCCACGTCGACGACCCGGCCGTCCTCGTCGTACGTCACCCCCGTGTAGTGGAGGATCGGGCTGAGCAGCGGCACCCGCAGCAGCTCCGCCGTCTGCGGGTCGGCCAGCCGCGCCTCCACCGTGTCGGTGATCCGGCTGATCCGCACGCCCAGCACGTCCCGCAGGACCTTCGTCATCGGCCAGCGCTCCAGGTCGGCGCACTCCACACGCCCCGCGAATTCGGGGCGCAGCGCGTTCTCCGCCCAGTTCGTGGGCTCGCCGCTGTCGCCGTCGCAGCGCAGCCGCCGGAAGACCACGACCTCGTCCTCGTCCGGGAAGAACTCGGCCAGTTCACCCGGGACCGGCTGCGGACCGTGGCCGAGGACCGTGGTGCGCTCGCCCGACTGCTGGGCCACGATCGCGTCGATCGAGCCCAGCAGCCGCCTGGGCGCGCTCCTGCGCGCCCCCGGCTCGATGAAGGTGCCGCGTCTGCGGTGGCGGGTGATCAGCCCCTCCTCCTCAAGCTCTTTCAGCGCCTGGCGCATGGTGAGCACGCTCACCCCGTAGTGCTGGGCGAGCTGTTCCTCGGTGGGCAGCCGCAGCGACGCCTCGGGCGCACGGCCCAGTATCGAGGCGCGCAGCGACTGCGAGACCTGGTACCACAGCGGCAGCTTGCGGTTCAGGACGAGCGAGTCCGGGGCGAAGGAGGTCACGGCATCTCCGTACTACGGCCGGAAGTGGCGCTCAAGACCCTGCCACACGGTGTCGTAGCGCTTCTGCAGGTGGTCGGCGTTCGCCGCCTGCTCGGTCGCGATCACCGGCCAGCGGGTCTCGAACATGAAGGCGAGGCCGTTGTCGACCTTCTGCGGCTTCAGCTCGACGGAGCTCGCCCGGTCGAAGGTCTCCCGGTCGGGGCCGTGCGCCGACATCATGTTGTGCAGCGAGCCGCCGCCGGGGACGAAGCCTTCGGCCTTCGCGTCGTACGCGCCCTCGATCAGGCCCATGTACTCGCTCATCACGTTGCGGTGGAAGTACGGCGGGCGGAACGTGTCCTCGCCCACCAGCCAGCGCGGCGCGAAGACCACGAAGTCGACGCCGGCGAGACCGGGGGTGTCGGACGGCGAGGTCAGCACCGTGAAGATGGACGGGTCGGGGTGGTCGTACGAGATCGTGCCGATGACGTTGAAGCGGCGCAGGTCGTAGACGTAGGGGACGTGGTTGCCGTGCCAGGCGACGACGTCGAGCGGCGAGTGGCCGTACGTCGCGGTCCACAGGTTCCCGCAGAACTTGTTGACCACCTCGATGGGGCCTTCGACGTCCTCGTACGCGGCGGCCGGGGCGAGGAAGTCGCGGGGGTGCGCGAGGCCGTTGGCGCCGATCGGGCCGAGGTCGGGCAGCTGGAACGGCTGCCCGTAGTTCTCGCAGACGTAGCCGCGGGCGCTTTCGTCGAGCAGCTCCACGCGGAAGCGGACGCCACGGGGGATCAGCGCGATCTCGCCGGGCCGCGCGGGCAGCAGGCCGAACTCGGTCACCAGCAGCAGGCCGCCGCGCTCGGGGACGATGAGCAGCTCGCCGTCCGCGTCGCTGAACACCCGCTCCATGGAGGCGTTGGCGTGGTACAGGTGCACGGCCATGCCGGTGCGCTGGGTCACGTCGCCGTTGCCGCCGAGCGTCCACAGGCCCGCGAGCCAGTCCGTGCCGGGCGCGGGGTCCGGCAGCGGGTCCCACCGAAGGCGGTTGGGGTCGGGGACCGTCTCGGTGAACGGGGCTGTGCGGATGCGGCCGTTGTCGGCGCGGACGAACGCCGGGTGCATGGCCGAGGGACGGATGCGGTACAGCCAGGAGCGGCGGTTGTGGGCGCGGGGCTCGGTGAAGGCGGTGCCGCTGAGCTGTTCCGCGTAGAGACCGAGCGGGGCGCGCTGCGGTGAGTTCCGCCCGTGGGGGAGGGCGCCGGGGACCGCCTCCGAGCTGTGCTCGTTGCCGAAGCCGGACAGGAACGACTCGTCGCCGAGTCCGTCCACAAGTTTGCGCGTCTCGTCGATACCGCTCATCGCCCGCTCCTGGTGCCGAGGGATTTCCGTTCCCGTATCCATTCCTATGGACAACCGTAGGATTGCAGGACTGTCCCGTCAACGGCAACGCGCGGCATCATGGACGGCGTGTCCCAGCCACCTCTGCGCCGTGCGCCCGTGCAGCAGCGCAGCGCCGACCGTCTCGCGCGCATCCTGGACGCCTGTGCCGAACTCCTCGACACCTGTGGCTACGAGGAACTGTCCACGCGCGACGTGGCGGCGCGGGCCGGCGTCCCTATCGGCTCCGTCTACCGCTTCTTCGGCAACAAGCGGGCGCTCGTGGAGGCGCTGGGGCACCGCAATCTCGACCGGTACGCCGAGCGGGTCGCCGGGCGCCTCGTCCGGCTGTCGGCGGGGGACTGGCGCGGCGCCGTCGACGTCATGCTCGACGAGTACCTGGCGATGAAGCGCGCGGTCCCGGGATTCGCGCTCATCGACTTCGGCGCCCAGGTCCCGGTCGGCGCCCCGGTCACCGGCCCCAACGACGAGGTCGCCGACCGGCTCGTCCACCTGCTCGCCGCCCACCAGGGGCGTGAGCCGGACGTGCGGCTGCGGCGCGCCGTCCTGGTCGCGGTCGAGGCGGCGGACGCGCTGCTGCAGCTGGCCTTCCGGGTGAGCGAGACGGGGGACGAGGGGATCGTGGAGGAGACGCGGCTGCTGCTGCGGGCGTACCTCGCGGATGTGCTGGACGCGCCTCGGCAGGGGGCGTGAAGGGCGGGCCCTTCGGTTTCCCGTGCCCTTCGATGCCCTTCGGTCTCCCGTGCCCGCGTTCCGCGTCGAGGGCGGTCCCTCCACTTCCGGACGCCGCACCCCCTCCCGTCCATGCATACCGGTCGGTATGCTCGACGGGCCCGCACCTCACCGTGCCGCCCGCCCCGGGGGAGGACCCGTGTCCCGCACCGCACCTGCCACTCGTACCGCGACGAACTCGCCGCCCGCCGATCGAGGCGCCCGCACCGCACCGCGCATCTGCCCGTTGTGCGAGGCCACCTGCGGGCTCACCCTGACCATCGAGGGCACCCGCGTCACCGGTGCACGCGGTGACCGGGACGACGTCTTCAGCGAGGGATTCATCTGTCCCAAGGGCGCCTCGTTCGGCGAGCTCGACGCCGACCCCGACCGGCTGCGCACCCCGCTCGTGCGCGAGAACGGGCGCTTGCGCGAGGCGAGCTGGGAGGAGGCGTTCGATCTCGTCGCCGCCCGCGTGCGACCGCTGATCGAGCAGCACGGACCCGACGCCGTCGGTGTCGTCCTCGGCAACCCCAACGTGCACACCATGGCCGGCGGCCTCTACCCGCCGGTCCTGCTGTCCACCCTGCGCACGCGCAACGTCTTCAGCGCCTCCACCCTCGACCAGATGCCCAAGCACGTCTCCAGCGGACTGCTCTACGGCAGCGCCGTCGCCATCCCTGTCCCCGACCTGGACCGCACCGCCCACCTGCTCCTCCTCGGCGCCAACCCGCTCGAGTCCAACGGCAGCCTGTGCACCGCACCCGACTTCCCCGGCAAGCTGAGGGCACTGCGCCGCCGCGGCGGCACGCTCACCGTCGTCGACCCGCGCCGCACCCGCACCGCCCGGCTCGCCGACCGGCACGTCGCGATACGCCCCGGCACCGACGCGCTCCTGCTCGCCGCCCTCGCCCACGTCCTGTTCGAGGAGAAGCTGACCGACCTCGGCGCTCTCGCCGGGCACGTGGAGCAGGTCGGCGACGTCGAGGCGGCGGTGCGGGACTTCGCCCCGGAAGCCGTGGCCGCCGCCTGCGACATGGACGCCGAGGAGATCCGTACGATCGCCCGTGAGCTCGCCGCCGCCCCGTCCGCTGCCGTCTACGGGCGCATCGGGAGCTGCACCGTGGAGCACGGCACCCTCGCGAGCTGGCTTGTCGACGTCCTCAACATCCTCACCGGCAACCTGGACCGGCCGGGCGGCGCACTCTTCCCCCTCGCCGCCACCGACAAGGCCCCGCGCCCGGCCGGCCCCGGCAAGGGCTTCGCCCTCGGCCGCTGGTCGAGCCGTGTCGGCGGACACCCGGAGGCCAAGGGTGAACTCCCCGTCGCCGCACTCGCCGAGGAGATCGAGACACCGGGCGACGGGCGGATCCGCGCCCTCATCGCGATCGCGGCCAACCCGGTGCTCTCCGCCCCCGACGGCGACCGCCTCGACGCGGCGCTGAGCGGTCTGGACTTCATGGTCAGCGTCGACCCGTACCTGAACGAGACGTCACGCCACGCCGACGTGGTGCTGCCCCCACCGCCCCCGTCCCAGAGCGCCCACTTCGACTTCGCCTTCAACTCCCTCGCCGTACGCAACCAGGTCCGCTACACGCCCGCCGCCGTCCCCCTGGAGGACGGGCTGATGGACGAGTGCGAGATCCACGCCCGGCTGGTCCTCGCGGTCGGCGGCATGCACGGCGCCGAACCGTCCGCCGTCGACGACATGGTCGTCCAGCGCTCCCTCGCCAAGGCCGTCGCCGACCCCCACTCACCCGTGCACGGCCAGGACGCGGCCGAGCTCGCCGCCGAACTCACCGGCGGCAGCGGAGCCGAGCGCCGCCTGGACCTGATGCTGCGCCTCGGCCCGTACGAGCTCACCCTCGCCAAGCTCCTGGAGAACCCGCACGGCATCGACCTCGGGCCCCTCCAGCCGCGCGTCCCGCAGGTGCTCAGGACCCGCAGCGGGCGCATCGAGCTGCTGCCCGCGCCGATCGCCGCCGATCTGCCGAGGCTGCGCAGCGCCCTCGACCGGCGTCCCGACGGGCTCGTGCTGGTCGGCCGCCGCCATCTGCGCTCCAACAACAGCTGGCTGCACAACGTTCCGGCACTGGGCGGCGGCTCCAACCGCTGTACCCTGCACGTCCACCCCGACGACGCGGCCCGTCTCGGCCTCACGGACGGCGCGACGGCCGCGGTCACCGCGGACGGCGGCCGGGTGGAGGCACCCGTGGAGATCACCGCGGACGTCCGCCCGGGCGTCGTGAGCCTGCCGCACGGCTGGGGTCACGACCGGCCGGGCACCCGGCTCTCGGTGGCCTCCGCCCGGCCCGGCGTCAACGTCAACCAGCTGCTCGACGGCTCCCGGCTGGACCCCCTGTCGGGCACGGCAGTGCTCAACGGCTTTCCCGTCGAGGTCGCACCCATGAGCTGACCTGGGGTTTTGCTCGTATTGCTCACGTGTCAACATCTTGTTAACGGCAATTGACGACACCTAACGTCATCCGGACCGCCGCCCCGGTGGAGTTCAAGGATGAACGTTAGGTGTCCCCATGCTGACAATCCTCGGCTTCGCCATGATCGCGACCTTCCTGGTCCTGATCATGATGAAGAAGATGTCGCCGATAGCGGCGCTGGTCCTCATCCCCGCACTCTTCTGCGTCATCGTCGGAAAGGGTGCGCACCTCGGGGACTACGTCCTCGAGGGCGTCGGCAATCTCGCGCCCACGGCCGCGATGCTGATGTTTGCGATCGTCTACTTCGGCGTCATGATCGACGTCGGCCTGTTCGACCCGATCGTCCGAGGCATCTTGCGCTTCTGCAAGGCGGACCCGCTGCGCATCGTGATCGGTACGGCGCTCCTGGCCGCCATCGTCTCGCTGGACGGTGACGGCTCGACGACGTTCATGATCACGGTTTCGGCGATGTATCCGCTCTACAAGCGCCTCAAGATGAGCCTGGTCGTCCTGACCGGTATCGCCGCGACCGCCAACGGCGTCATGAACACGCTGCCCTGGGGCGGCCCGACCGCCCGTGCGGCGACCGCGCTCGAACTGGACGCGGGCGACATCTTCGTCCCGATGATCCCGGCCCTCGGCGTCGGCCTCCTGTTCGTGATGGTCCTCGCGTACGTCCTCGGCCGCCGCGAGCGCAAGCGCCTCGGCTTCCTCTCCCTGGACGAGGTCCTGGAGCCGCACACCGAGACCGTGCTGGTGAAGACGGGCGGCGGCGACCGGACGAAGCCGGCCGCGGGCGGCGGCTCCGGTACGGGGGCATCGGACACCGGGAGCGACTCACCCGCCGGCAAGGACGCCGCCGAGGACGACGAGGGCTTCCAGGGACTGGACCCCCACCGCGCCACTCTGCGCCCGAAGCTCTACTGGTTCAACCTCGGGCTCACCGTCGTTCTCCTCACCTCCATGATCATGGAGCTGCTGCCCATCCCGGTCCTCTTCCTGCTCGGTGCGGCCCTCGCCCTCACGGTCAACTTCCCCCGGATGACCGACCAGAAGGCCCGGATCGCCGCCCACGCCGACAACGTCCTCAACGTCGCCGGCATGGTCTTCGCCGCCGCCGTCTTCACCGGCGTCCTCACCGGCACCGGCATGGTCGAGCACATGGCCGACTGGCTCGTCGGCGCGATCCCCGAGGGCATGGGCCCGCACATGGCCGTCGTCACCGGCCTGCTGAGCCTCCCGCTCACGTACTTCATGTCCAACGACGGCTTCTACTTCGGCGTGCTGCCCGTCCTCGCCGAAGCCGGCGCCGCCCACGGCGTCTCCCCGCTGGAGATCGCCCGGGCCTCGCTCGTCGGCCAGGCACTGCACATGTCGAGCCCGCTGGTGCCCGCCGTGTACGTCCTGGTCGGCATGGCCAAGGTCGAGTTCGGCGACCACACCCGCTTCACCGTCAAGTGGGCCGCGCTCACCTCGCTGGTGGTCCTCGGCGCCGGAATCCTCTTCGGAATCATCTGACGTGATGGACTCCCGGAGCTGGCTGCTGCGCCTCGTCATCGCGTTCTCCTTCGCCCAGGGCGCGGTGTCGATGGCGCGGCCCGCCGTCTCCTACCGTGCCCTGTCGCTGGGCGCGGACGAACGCGCCATCGGCGTCATCGCCGGTGTCTACGCGCTGCTTCCCCTCTTCGCCGCCGTACCGCTGGGGCGCAGGACGGACCACGGGCGGTGCGCACCCCTGCTGCCCGTCGGCGTCGTCCTGATATCCGGCGGATGCGCCCTCAGCGGTACGGCGGGCTCCCTCACGGCGATGGCCGCGTGGAGCGGCGTCATGGGGCTCGGCCACCTCTGCTTCGTCATCGGCGCCCAGTCGATCGTCGCCCGGCAGTCCGCACCCGCCGAACAGGACCGCAACTTCGGCCACTTCACCATCGGCGCCTCGCTCGGGCAGCTCGTCGGGCCCGTCGCCGCCGGTGCCGTGATCGGCGGTGACCTGGCCCGTACGAGCGGATACGCGCTTCTCGCCGCGGCGGCCGTGGCCGCCGCGTCCCTCGCCTCACTGTGGCGCATCGAGCACCGCACCCCACCCCGGCCGCGCTCGGATCGCACGACGGTGCCCGTGCGCGGCATCCTGCGCACCCGCGGCGTCCCGGCCGGGATCTTCATCAGTCTCGCGGTGCTCTCCGCGACCGACATCCTCACGGCGTACCTGCCGGTGATCGGCGAACACCGGGGCATCGCGCCCGCCGTCGTCGGTGTGCTGCTCAGCCTGCGGGCCGCGGCCACCATCGCCTGCCGGCTGGTGATGACCCCGATGATCCGGCTCATGGGCCGCAGGAGTCTGCTGACCACGACCTGCCTGGTCGGCGGGCTGCTGTGCGGGAGTATCGCGCTGCCCGTTCCGCTGTGGGCGCTCGCCGCGATGCTGATCCTGCTGGGCTTCTGCCTCGGCGCCGGCCAGCCGCTGTCGATGACGACGGTGGTCCAGGCGGCGCCGGCCGACGCGCGGTCGACCGCGCTCGCCCTGCGCCTGACCGGCAACCGCCTCGGCCAGGTGGCCGCACCGGCGGGCGCCGGCCTGGTCGCCGGCCTCGCCGGCGCGGCCACGCCGTTCGTCCTGACCGGGGCGCTGCTGGTGCTGTCGTCGGCGGCGGCCCTCCGCCGCCCCCGCCCGGCTAACCCCCCTGAGCCCTCTTCGACGCCGGGGTCACGCCCCGGGCACCCTGCCGAGCACGGGAACCGGCACGCATAGCTGCCCCGCTCGCCGACAACCCCGGACAGGGGACAGCGCGGCACCCCGCGCCACATGTCGGGCCCGCCGGCCGGCAGACCCCCGGGAGCCACACGGGCATAGCCGCTCGCTCAGAAGCCGCTCGGGCGTGTGGCCGCCGGCTCCGCGACGTCGGCGCGTCACGCCGTGCACGCCCGCGCGGTGAGCGGCAGGGACGTCCCGTACGCCGGCCGGGCACGCCTCCCCGTTACGCTCCACCACGCCCGGCTGCCTCTGGCGCGCGAAAACTAACAGCGCTAGTTTGGGGCGCGGAACACGACCGCGAAGCGTGGAGGAGAGCGATGAAGGCTCACGACGGCATGTACATCGGCGGCCAGTGGCGGCCCGCGGCCACCACCGACACCATCGCGGTGGTCAACCCGGCGGACGAGCAGGTCATCGCCCATGTGCCGGCCGGCACCGCCGAGGACGTCGACGCCGCCGTACGCGCGGCCCGCGCCGCGTTCCCCGCCTGGGCGGCCACCCCGCCCGCCGAGCGCGCCGCCCTGCTCACGGCCCTGCGTGACGAACTGGCACGCCGCCAGGACCTGATCGCCGCCACTGTCACCGCCGAGCTCGGCGCCCCGCCTGCGCTCGCCCAGGCCGTGCACACCGGCATGCCACTGCTGGTCGCCGGCTCGTACGCCGAACTCGCCGCCGACTACTCCTTCGAGGAGACGATCGGCAACTCCACCGTCCTCATGGAGCCCGCCGGCGTCGTCGCCGCGATCACGCCCTGGAACTATCCGCTGCACCAGATCGTCGCCAAGGTCGCCCCCGCGCTCGCCGCCGGATGCACCGTCGTCCTCAAGCCCGCCGAGGACACCCCGCTGACCGCACAGCTCTTCGCCGAGGCCGTCCACGACGCGGACGTACCCGCCGGAGTGTTCAACCTGATCACCGGCCTCGGACCGGTCGCGGGCCAGGCCCTCGCCGCGCACGAGGACGTCGACCTCGTGTCCTTCACCGGCTCGACGGCCGTGGGCAGGCAGATCGGCGCGACCGCGGGCGCCGCGGTCAAGCGCGTCGCCCTGGAGCTCGGCGGCAAGTCCGCCAACGTCATCCTGCCCGGCGCCGACCTCGCGAAGGCCGTGAACGTCGGCATCGCCAACGTGATGTCCAACTCCGGCCAGACCTGCAGTGCCTGGACCCGGATGCTCGTGCACAAGGACCGGTACGACGAGGCCGTCGCGCTGGCCGCCGCCGCGGTCGCCAAGTACGTGCCCGGCGACCGGGTCGGCCCGCTCGTCAACGCCAAGCAGCAGCAGCGGGTCCGCGGCTATATCGAGAAGGGCATCGCCGAGGGCGCCCGCGTCGTCGCCGGCGGCCCCGACGCGCCGCTGGAGACCGGCTACTACGTCAGCCCGACCGTCTTCGCCGACGTGACCCCCGGCATGACCATCGCCCAGGAGGAGATCTTCGGCCCGGTCGTCTCGATCCTGAAGTACGAGGACGAGGACGACGCGCTCGCCATCGCCAACGGCACCGTCTACGGTCTGGCCGGCGCCGTCTGGGCGCAGGACGAGGCCGAGGCGGTCGCGTTCGCCCGCCGCATGGACACCGGGCAGGTCGATATCAACGGCGGCCGGTTCAACCCTCGTGCTCCCTTCGGCGGTTACAAGCAGTCCGGGGTCGGCCGCGAGCTCGGTCCGCACGGCCTCGCCGAGTACCTCCAGACCAAGTCCCTCCAGTTCTGAGCCGGGAGACATCATCGTGGTCCGCGCCGCAGTCCTGCCCGCCGTCGGCTCCCCCCTGGAGATCGCCGAGATCTCGTTGCCCGAGCCCGGCCCCGGCCAGGTCCGGGTCCGCCTCGCCGCCGCCGGGGTGTGCCACTCCGACCTGTCCCTGTCCAACGGCACCATGCGCGTGCCCGTCCCGGCCGTCCTCGGACACGAGGGCGCCGGCACCGTCGTCTCCGTCGGCGAGGGCGTCACCCACGTCGCACCCGGCGACGGCGTCGTCCTCAACTGGGCGCCGTCCTGCGGCAGCTGCCACGCCTGCTCGATCGGGGAGGTCTGGCTGTGTGCCGACGCCCTGACCGGGGCGGGGCGGGTCCACGCCGTCACCGCGGACGGCACCGAACTGCATCCCGGGCTGAACGTGGCCGCGTTCGCCGAGGAGACCGTCGTCGCGGCGAACTGCGTGCTCCCCGCGCCCGAGGGCGTGTCCCTGACCGACGCGGCGCTCCTCGGCTGCGCCGTGCTCACCGGGTACGGGGCCGTCCACCACTCCGCCCGTGTACGCGAGGGGGAGTCGGTCGTCGTCCACGGCGTCGGCGGGGTGGGCCTCGCCACGCTCCAGGCGGCCCGGATCGCCGGCGCCGCCACGGTCATCGCGGTCGACGTCTCGCCCGAGAAGGAGGAACTGGCCCGCCGGGCGGGCGCCACGGAGTACGTGGTCGCGTCCGACACCACGGCGAAGGAGGTGCGCCGGCTGACCGGCGGGCGGGGCGCGGACGTCGCGATCGAGTGCGTCGGCCGCGCGACCACGATCCGCACGGCCTGGGACTCGACCCGCCGCGGCGGCCGCACCACGGTGGTCGGCATCGGCGGCAAGGACCAGCAGGTCACCTTCAACGCCCTGGAGCTCTTCCACTGGGGCCGGACGCTCTCGGGCTGCGTCTACGGCAACTCCGACCCGGAGCGCGACCTCCCGGTCCTCGCGTCCCACATCCGCGAGGGCGCCCTCGACCTGAGCGCGCTCGTGACGGACCGCATCGGCCTGGAGGACATCCCGGCGGCGTTCACGGCGATGCGCGAGGGCCGTGGAGGGCGGTCGCTGGTGGTGTTCTGACTTCCCCCACCCCGCCCCTCCCCGAACCGGCCTCCGCCTGGCCCCCGACCCCGCGCTCTACCGGGCGCGGCTTCGCCCTGCGCCCCGGCGCTGGTTCCGCGAGTGGCCGTTTTGGGCTCCGGCCGGGGCCCATGGCCCCGCGGTGTGCCCGAGCGTGGGCGCCGGAGCTTCGCCCCTCGCCCTGTGCGGGGCGGGTGTCCCGTGTGGCGGGTGCGGATTTCGGGGTTCCGGTCCGGCCCCGTGGTGCTGCGGCCTGCGCCCTGCCGGGCGCGGATTCCGCGTGCGCGGGTTTCGGGGGCTACGGCCGGGACCCCATGGCCCCGCGGTGTGCCCGAGCGTGGGCTTCGGGGCTTCGCCCTTGCCCTGTTCGGGCGGGTTCTGCGCCGTGGCGGGCGTGGGGCCCTGCGGCCTGCCCGGGCGTGGGCTTCGGGGTGCCCCTCGCCCTGCTCGGGCGGGTTCTGCGCCCTGCCGGGCGCGGGCCCGGGCCTCGGGCCCGCGCCAGTCGGTCTCTGTGGACCCCATGGCTGCGTCCGCCGGGTGGGGGCTTCGCCCCTCGCACTCCGGACCCCACGGCCCCGCGGCCTGCCCAGGTGCAGGCTTCGGGTGGCGGGCCGGGCCGCGCGTTCGGGCGGTGCGCTCCAGCTTCCCCGACGCCGGGGGTCGCCCCCGATGGAGCCCGGGGCTGAGCCCGCGCCTCGAGGGCCGCCGACGGGCTGCGCATGCAGCCCGTCTGGGGGTCCCTCCCACGGTCGCCAGGCCGTAGGGGGAGTTTGAGGACACCGCGCGGAGCGCGGGACGGGGTCTGGGGCGAAGCCCCAGTTCGGGAAGGGGCGGGGTGGGGAAAGGCCCGCCCGGAGGGCACCGCCGGCCCCCGGGCCCCTTCGGGCTGCCCGCTCCCGCCACACCCGCCGCGACCCATCTCTGCGCAACCCGTTGACTACATACCCACTGGTCGGTACGGTCCCCGCACTCCTCCTCCCCGTACTCATGGAGTGCACGCATGGACACCGCACCCCCGTCCCCCGCCACCCCGAACCGCCGGCGCGTGGCCACCGCCGCCGCTCTCGCCTCCGCCGTCGAGTGGTACGACTACTTCGTCTTCGGCATCGCCGCCGCCCTCGTCCTGGGCGATCTCTACTTCCCCGCCGGCAGCTCCTCCGCCGGCGTCCTCGCCGCCTTCGCCACCTTCGCGGTGGGCTTCCTCGCACGCCCCGTCGGCGGCATCATCGCCGGCCAGCTCGGCGACAAGCGCGGCCGCAAGCCCATGCTGGTCCTCGCGCTGACGCTGATGGGCGTCGCCACCGCGGGAATCGGGCTGCTCCCCACGTACGAGACCATCGGCATCGCCGCACCCGTCATCCTCGTGCTGCTCCGGGTCGTCCAGGGCATCGCCGTCGGCGCCCAGTGGGGCGGCGCGATGCTGATGGCGACCGAGTACGCGCCCGAGGGCAAGCGCGGTCTGTACGGCAGCCTCGTCCAGCTCGGTGTCCCCATCGGCGTGGTCACCGCCAACACCGTCTTCCTCGTGGCCGGCGCCCTCACCGACGACGCAGCCTTCGCCTCCTGGGGCTGGCGCGTCCCGTTCTTCGTCGGGTTCCTCGTCCTCGGCCTCGCCTGGTACATCCACACCCGCGTCGAGGAGACCCCCGCGTTCCGCGAGGCCGAACGCGCCCTCGCCGCACAGGAGAAGACCGAAAAGCGTTCGCCGCTGCGCACCATCCTGCGCAGCCACCTCGGAACCGTCTTCCTCGCCGGCGGCTCCTTCGCCGTCAACACCGCGACGTTCTACATCATCATCACCGGCGTGCTCGACTACGCGACCCGCGAGCTCGAGATGAAGCGCAGCGCGGTGCTGGCCGTCTCCCTGTGCGTCAGCCTCACCCAGCTCGTCCTGATCCCCGCAGCGGCGTCCCTGTCCGACCGCATCGGGCGGCTGCGCATCTACGCCGCGGGGGCGGTGGGCCTGCTGCTGTGGGCGGTGCCGATGTTCCTGCTCATCGACACGGCCTCGCTGCTGTGGCTCGGCATCGGCACGTTCGTCACGAGCTGCTTCCTCAGCATCATGTACGGACCCCAGGCCGCCCTGTTCGCCGAGCTGTTCACCGCCGAGATGCGCTACACCGGCGCGTCGCTCGGCTACCAGATCGCCGCGGTCTTCGGCGGCGGCCTGGCGCCGTTCGTGATGGTGCTGCTGCTGGAGGCCACCGGCACGTCGATGGCCGTCTCCGGCTACATCATCGGGCTGGCAGTGATCGCCCTGATCTCGATCAGGATTCTCGCCTCGCGGGCCGCGAAGGCGGCCGCCCCGGCGACGCCGGAGGTGAAGGAGCCGACTCCCGCGGAGTGACGGGCATCCCGGCCGCGGACCCCGTCCGCGGCCGGGACCGCGACACTGCCACCCCCGCGAGGCACAGCGCACCGCCCGCCAGTGTCAGCAGCGCCGGCACCTCGTCCAGCACCAGCCAGGACATCAGCACCACGAGGGCCGGGACGGCGTACGTGGTCGCTCCCATCCGGCCCGCGGTCGTACGCGCCAGGGCATAGGCCCAGGTCGTGAAGGCGAGCGCGGTCGGGAACACACCGAGGTAGACCATGTTCAGCGTGGCGGACACCGGGGCGCGGGCCACCTGGTCCGCCAGCTGCCCCGCGAACGGCAGACACGCCACCGCACCCACCAGGCACCCGAACGTCGTCACCTGCAGCGCGCTCGCGTGCACCAGCGCCGGCTTCTGCGCCACGACGCCGCCCGCGTAGCCGACGGCCGCGAGCAGGCACAGCAGTACGCCCAGCGTGGACGCGCCGCCCTCGCCGGACATCGACAGGCCGACCGTGACCGCGCCCGCGAACGACACGGCCATGCCCGCCAGCAGCCGCGGCGGCACCGCCTCCCCCAGCAGCCGCGCGCCGAGCAGGGCGATGAGCACGGGCCCGATGTTGACGACCATCGCCGCCGTGCCCGCGTCGACCTCCTGCTCGCCCCAGTTGAGCACCACCATGTAGACGCCGAACCAGAGCAGTCCGGACACCGCGATGCCGGGCCACGCGGCCCGGGGCGGCAGCCCCTCACGGCGCACCAGCAGCACGCAGCCCAGCGCGAGGGACCCGGCGAGCAGGCGGCCGAGGGCGAGGGCCCCGGGGGAGTAGGCCTCGCCGGCGCTGCGGATGGACACGAAGGCGGAGGCCCACAGCACGACGGTGACGCCCGCGGCGACCAGAGCGGGCCACTGCGCGTGCTGCGTGCGGCGTATCGGGTTCGTCATGGGGCGACCGTACGGCCCGGACCCTTCGGCGCTCACCGCAATATCCCGGGCTCGATGCCGAGCAGCCGGCCGAGAGCTTGCTCGCCCTCCGCCGTCACCTTCACCGCCCGCTCCGAGCCGATCCGCACGCACCAGCCGGCGTCGAGGGCGTGGCGGCACAGCCGTGCCCCGGCGAGCCCGGCGAGGTGCGGCTTGCGCTCCGTCCAGTCCAGGCAGCCCCGTACGAGCGGGCGCCGCCCGGTGCGCTCCAGCGGCACCCCGAGCGCGTCGAACCACCGCGCGCCCCGCTCCGTGAGGGCGAACCCGGCGTCCTGGCTGAGCAGTCCGCGCTCGGTCATGGCCCCGGTGATCGTGATGCCGAGTCTGCCGGCGAGATGGTCGTAGCAGGTGCGGCCGCGCGCCATGGCGGCGGCGACGGTCGACTCGCGCAGTCCGCGCGCCGGCCGCGCCGGCCCTTCCGGCGCGGCGTACGCGGCCAGTTCCTCGACGAGGTGCGCCACGCGGTCGTCGGCGAGCCGCACATAGCGGTGCCGGCCCTGGCGCTCCTCGGCGAGCATCCCGCCGGCGACGAGCTTGCCGAGATGCTCGCTGGCGGTCGACGCGGCGACCCCGGTGTGCCGCGCGAGTTCTCCCGCGGTCCAGGCCCGCCCGTCGAGCAGCGCGAGGCAGATCCCGGCCCGGGTCTCGTCGGCGAGGAGCGCGGCGAAGGCGGCGAGGTCACGCGAGGAGGTCATGCCTCCCAGGATGCGTCAGCGACGGTTCGGCGCGGGCCGAAGCGTCTCGTACTGGATCGCGAGACCGTCGAGCAGGGCCCGCAGCCCGGTCTCGAACGCGCCCTCGTCCACCTGCTCCTGTCGGTCGGCCAGCAGGTGGGCCTGGCCCAGGTGCGGGTAGTCGGCCGGGTCGTACGCGGTCGCGTCGTCGACGAAGCCGCGGGCGAAGGATCCGAGTGCCGAGCCGGTGATGAAGTAGCGCATCAGGGCGCCGATGTGGGTGGCCTGGGCCGGGGGCCAGCCCGCGCGGACCATCGCGCCGAACACCGTGTCGGCCACCTTGAGGCCTGCCGGCCGGCGTCCGGGGCCGCGGGCCAGCACGGGGACGGTGTGGGGGTGGGCGGTCAGCGCGGCCCGGTAGGAGACCGCGTAGTCGTGCAGGGCCGTGCGCCAGTCGCGGGGGTCGTCCTCCCGGAACATCGACAGGTCGACCCGGGCGCTGACCGCGTCGGCGACGGCGTCGAGGATCTCGTCCTTGTTGCGGAAATGGTTGTAGAGCGAGGGGCCGCTCACGCCGAGTTCGGCGGCGAGCCGGCGGGTGGACACCGCGTCGAGTCCCTCGGCGTCCACGAGCGCGCTCGCCGTCTCGACGATGCGTTCTCTGCTGAGGAGGGGCTTGCGCGGTCGGGCCATGCGGCACATAGTAGGCCTGCCGAAAAGAAACTAGCAGTGGTAGTTAAAGTGGGGTGGACGCACATGGACCTGGAGATCGGCGAGGAGCAGGCGGCCGTACGGCAGCTCGCCCGGGACTTCGTCGCCCGCGAGATCACCCCGCACGTCGTCGCATGGGACCGCGCCGAGAGCGTCGACCGGGGCATCGTGAAGAAGCTCGGCGCACTCGGCTTCCTCGGGCTCACGATCGACGAGGAGTACGGCGGCTCCGGCGGCGACCATCTCGCGTACTGCCTGGTCACCGAGGAACTGGGCCGCGGTGACTCCTCGGTGCGCGGCATCGTCTCCGTCTCCCTCGGACTGGTCGCCAAGACCGTGGCCGCGTACGGCACCGAGGAGCAGAAGCGCCGGTGGCTGCCGCGCCTGACGGCGGGCGAGTCCGTCGGCTGCTTCGCTCTCACCGAGCCCGGCACCGGCTCCGACGCGGGGAACCTGGCCACCAGGGCCGTGCGCGACGGCGACGACTACGTGATCAACGGCGCCAAGATGTTCATCACCAACGGCACCTGGGCCGATGTCGTGCTGCTCTTCGCCCGGACCGGCGACGCCCCCGGGCACAAGGGCGTCTCGGCCTTCCTGGTCCCCACGGACACGCCCGGACTGACCCGCCGCACGATCCACGGAAAGCTCGGACTGCGCGGCCAGGCCACGGCCGAGCTGGCCTTCGAGGACGTCCGCGTGCCGGCCGGCGCCCTGCTCGGGCACGAGGGCAAGGGCTTCTCCATCGCCATGTCCGCGCTCGCCAAGGGCAGGATGTCGGTCGCCGCGGGCTGCGTCGGCATCGCGCAGGCGGCGCTGGACGCGGCCGTCGGGTACGCGGGTGAGCGCGAGCAGTTCGGCAGGCCCATCGCGCACCACCAGCTGGTCCAGGAGCTGATCAGCGACATCGCCGTCGACGTGGACGCAGCCCGGCTGCTGACCTGGCGGGTCGCCGGTCTCGTCGACCGCGGCGAGGACTTTGCCACCGCCGCGTCCAAGGCGAAGCTCTTCGCCTCCGAGGCCGCGGTCCGAGCGGCCAACAACGCCCTCCAGGTCTTCGGCGGCTACGGCTACATCGACGAGTACCCGGTCGGCAAACTGCTGCGCGACGCCCGGGTGATGACCCTCTACGAGGGCACCAGCCAGATCCAGAAGCTGATCATCGGCCGCGCGCTCACCGGGGTCTCCGCGTTCTGAACCGGGCCGCCGGCGGGACGTGAGTACGCGATCTGAGTACCAGCGCGCATGTGGCCCGCCGAGCCGGGCGCGACGCTGTGCCCATGAGTGAGACACCGGTCAAGCAGCAGAACACCGCGGCGTACTACGGCCAGGCCGTCGCCTCCTTCGCCGTCGCACTCGGAGCGGTCGCCCTCGGCATCTTCACCATGGACGCCGACCCCTGGGTGCGGGCCTTCCTCGGCATCGCCGTCCTGTATCTGACCACCTCCGCCTTCACCCTCGCCAAGGTGGTCAGGGACCGGCAGGAGGCCGGGCAGATCGTCAGCCGGGTCGACCAGGCCAGGCTGGAGAAGCTCCTCGCCGAGCACGACCCGTTCCAGAAGCTCTAAGCGCCCGCTCACTGTCACGGTATGGTGTTCGCCTGACCAGGGAAGGGGCGAGCGATGAGTGCGGCGGACCAGACGGCCGAGGACGAGAAACCGTGGGACGAGGTCACCCCGGAGGCGGCCCGGAAGTTGCTGGTCGCGGCGGTCGAGGCGTTCGCGGAGCGCGGCTACCACGCGACCACGACGCGTGACATCGCGGGCCGGGCGGGCATGAGCCCGGCGGCGCTCTACATCCACTACAAGACCAAGGAAGAGCTGCTCCACCGGATCAGCAGGATCGGCCACGACAAGGCCCTGGAGATCCTCTCGGAGGCGTACGAGGGCGAGGGCACGCCCACCGAGCGGCTCACCGAAGCCGTACGGTCCTTCGTCCGCTGGCACGCCGGCCGGCACGCCACGGCGCGGGTCGTGCAGTACGAACTGGACGCGCTCGGCGACGCCCACCGCACCGAGATCATCGCGCTGCGCCGCGAGACCGACGCCGTGGTGCGCCGCCTGCTCGAAGAGGGCGTGGCGGCGGGCGAGTTCGACGTGCCGGACGTGCCCGGCACCGCCGTCGCCGTGCTGTCGCTCTGCATCGACGTGGCGCGCTGGTTCAACACGCAGGGGCGGCGGACGCCCGACGAGGTCGGCGTGTTCTACGCCGACCTCGTCCTGCGGATGGTGGGTGCTCAGAAGAAGTAGCGGGACACGGACTCCGCCACGCAGACCGGCTTGTCGCCGCCCTCGCGCTCGACGGTGACGAGGGCGGTCACCTGTACGCCGCCGCCCGCCTCCTCCACGTTCTGCAGGACGGCCGTGGCGCGCAGCCGCGAGCCGACCGGCACGGGGGCGGGGAAACGCACCTTGTTGGCGCCGTAGTTGATGCCCATCTTCATGCCCTCGACCCGCAGCACCTGCGGCACCAGGGCCGGCAGCAGCGACAGCGTCAGATAGCCGTGGGCGATCGTGGTGCCGAAGGGGCCGTTCGCCGCCCGCTCGGCGTCGACGTGGATCCACTGGTGGTCGCCGGTGGCGTCGGCGAAGAGGTCGATCCGCTTCTGGTCGACCTCCAGCCAGTCGCTGTGTCCGAGCTGCTCGCCGACCCCGGCGCGCAGCTCCTCGGGGGAGGTGAAGATCCTCGGCTCTGCCATGTTCCTGCTCCCTGCCTCTCACGTCTTCGAAAGCCCTGTCTAAGCGCTTGCTCAGCATGGTGGGGGAGTGCCGCACTTGTCAACGGACGACCAGTAGGCTCCGAGGGGTGCCACAGATTCCCGAGAAGATCCACGAGCTCACGGTCGGCCAGCTCTCCGCGCGCAGCGGCGCGGCCGTGTCGGCCCTGCACTTCTACGAGTCCAAGGGCCTCATCAGCAGTCGCCGCACCGCCGGGAACCAGCGTCGCTACAGCAGGGACGCGCTGCGCCGCGTCGCGTTCGTGCGGGCCGCGCAGCGCGTCGGCATCCCGCTCGCCACGATCCGCGACGCGCTCGCCGAGCTGCCCGAGGAACGCACCCCCGACCGCGAGGACTGGGCCCGTCTGTCCGCGGCGTGGCGCAGCGAACTCGACGAGCGCATCAAGCAGTTGGGCCGTCTCCGGGACCATCTGACGGACTGCATCGGCTGCGGCTGCCTCTCGTTGCAGACATGCGTGCTGTCCAACCCGGACGACGTCTTCGGCGACCGGTTGACCGGCTCCCGCCTGCTGCCGGAGCGGCGGCGCGCCAAGGACGACCCGGCCTGACACACGCGAGGGCGGGCCCGCTCCCCGTGCCGGGCCCGCCCTCGCGCGCGGGGTCCTACTCGTACTCCGTACCGCCCTTACGGGTCAGGTACGCCGGGCTCACCGCCTTGGCGATCGCGCGCCCGCCGGTGACCGGGCTGTACCGCTCCACCGCCGGGCGGACGACGACGCCCTCTCGCAGATGCAGCCGCCGACCCGACACCGTCTCGCGGCCGCTCGCCAGCTCCAGCACCTTGTCCGCGTCGTACGGACCCGCGAACAGCCGGGGCACGACCGGCAGTTCACCGCCGAGCACGGCTGCCGGGTCCAGCCAGCGGACCTGGCCGTCGATCTCCGCCGAGATGTCGAACACGGCATAGCCCAGCCCGTTCTCCGCCCGGGCGTCCTTGCCGTAACCGAGGTCCTGGACTCCGGCGCCGTACACCTCGGCGAACACCCCGACCCGGCTCGCACCGAGCCGCTCGGCGAGGCGCGCCGCGATCTTGGGCACGCCGTGTCCGAGCACCGCCCGCCAGTAGAGGTTGGCCGGGTCCTTCTTGATGGCGAGCCCCTTGGCGCCGAAACCCTTGGACGAGACCCGCACCCGGCCGCCGTCCGCCGCGGAGTACGTCGCCAGACAGGCCGAGCCGTGCAGCTTCTCGGTGATCACGACCGCCTCTCCGGGCTCGAAGATGCCCGGATAGCGCTGCAGGTTCTCGATGTCCACCCACGGCAGCAGATCCGGTGCCGCCTCCACGTCGCCGCTCATCCGGGGCGGGATCGGCGGGGCCCACTTGGTGATCGCGAGCCGCTCCGCGAAGTCCGTGCCGTCCGCGGCCGCCTTCGCCAGGTCGACGTCCGCGAGCGCGCGCGGCCGGCACACGATGCCCTGCGACAGCTCGCCGCGCAGCCGGACCGCCTTGACCCGGTTGGCCTCGCCACCCGCGAGCCGGCCGGTCAGACCGAGCTCGTCGATCAGCGCGGCCGGGAGCACGGCCTGCTCGGGGATGTAGACCGCGGCGTCACCCGTGCGATAGACGCCCTTGGCGACGACGGCGCGGTACAGGCCCACCTGGGCCAGCTCCAGCGCATCGGCGTTCGGATGCTCGTGCACGGTCAGGACTTCGGCGGTGACGCGCAGCGTCGACATCGGGCTCCTCGGTCGTGGTTCTCAGCACCCCCCACTCTCGGCAGTGAAATCCCGCTGGGCCACGGGATTTCACGTCTGGTAACGTCCGGATCTTCGTCCGGCCGCGAGCCGCGAACGGAGTCCTCGACGGGACGTGGCGCGCATGGCCTCCCCAGCACTCATCGCGGCGGTGGACCGCGTCCGCGCGGTCTTCGCGGGCATGACCAGCCCCCACGAGACGGGCTGCGACCTCTGCCACCTCCCCGAGGAGACGGCGCTGTTGCGCGTGCCCGACGTGGCACTGCCCGACCGGGCCCTGCGGATGTACGCGCACGAGGTGACGGACCACTTCGACGACCACCCCGCCGCGATGCGCCGGATCCTTCCGCAGGTCGCCGAGCAGCTGGCCGCGCGCCGGTGGACGGCGTTCAACGCCTACGACCTGACCGGCCTCGGACGTTCCGGCTGGCGGACCTGGCCCGCGGAACAGGCCGACGCGATCCGCGCGTTCCTCGACGCGTGGTGGGCGGACACCCTCGCCACGGAACTCGACGACTGGTACGCGACAGAGGTGTTCCATGCCTGTGCGACCGCGGCCGGCACCGTGACGCCCTACCTCGCCCGCTGGGCCGCGCAGCCGCCCGGCGGGCCGGCCGACCGGTACCTCGCCCTGTTCGTCGACTGGTGGATCGACGAACTCCTCAACGACGACACGGCCGTCTTCAGGTGGTGGTGCGACTACGCGCGCGACGAGCCCGTCGCGGAGCTCCAGGAGTGGATCCTCGCGCACGCCCCCGCCCGCCTGCGGGCCCAGGACGCCGACCCGCTGCTGCTGTTCAAGACCGGGCTGCTGGCCCTTCCGTACGAGCAGCGCTTCACCGACGCCGTCTGGGACGCGGCGCCCCCCGCGCGATGAGGGAGAGGTCCCGGGCCCCCCGGCCCGGGACCGGCGTCCCTCACGCGACCGAGGCGAGCTCCCGGCGCCCCGCGCGCTTCGCCGCGGTCACCGCCTCCAGTGTGAGGACGGGCTGCGGCACCACGATCCCGCAGCCGGTGCAGACCGGGCCGAAGAACGGCTCGTGCGCCAGGTCCTGTCGCCACACGATGTGCGTTCCCCTGCACACCGGGCACGCGTCCCCGGGCTCCGTCTCCAGCGCGCCGATCAGTCTGCGCAGCACCTCGTCCAGCGGCTCCGAGGGATGTATCCCGGGGCTGTCGCAGCGCGCGACCCCGTTCCCGCCCCACGTCCTGCGGTGCCAGTCGTCGATGTGCCCGGGCCGCCGCAGCCCCTCGTGCTTCTCCCGTTTACGGCGGTCCGCGAAGTTCTCCTCGTACGCGAGCCATACCGCCCGCGCCTGCTCCAACTCCTCCAGTGCGGCCACCAGCCGCGCCGGATCGGGGGCCCTGTCCTCGGGTTCGATGCTGTGCCTCGCGCACAGATGGTTCCAAGTGGCCCGATGCCCATAAGGGGCGAACCTCTCCAGGCACTTGCGCAGTGAGTAGCGCCGCAGCGCCAGGTCACACCGCACGTCACGCACCTGTCTCGCAAGACTCCGGAAACCGGCCATCGCGTCGACACCTCCGTCGCTGGTACATCGGCGTTGAAGAATGGACGTAGGAGTGCCCGTTTCGGCTCCATCGAAAATCGGCACGCGTCATGTCGACCGGATCACGCCCCTGTTTCAGCGGCCGACACGCCCCGCCGACAACACCACCCGGGCCAGTTCCTCATGGCAGATGTCACTGTGCGCACCCGCAGGCGGCCCACCCCTCCGCACCACCTGCGCCGCGTCCACGCTGACGCATCCCGAGTCCGGCAGGCCGTCGCGCAGCGCCTCCTCCAGCGTCAGCCGCGGCGTGCCCGCGACGGCCTGAATGCCGTCGTGGCCCATCGCCCACCACCGCCGGTCGCCGCCGGCCGCCGACGCCGAGTCCCCGGCGAGGGCCGAGGCCAGCGGGTAGAACACGCCGAGCGCACTGTCGTGCCGCGAGTAGCAGGCGACCACCGGCCCGTCGACCCGCTCCTGCACCGCGGCGAGCGCGCCCGCGCTGTGCGGGGCGTGCGGCAGGCCGCACGCGAACGCGTAGTGCGACAGGGCGCCTTGGAGCAGCGTCACCGACTTCACGTTGTCCGCGCCCTCCGGCAGCCCCCGCAGCGCGAACGCCACCAGCCGCGCCCCCTGGCTGTGCCCGACGAGGTGCACCCGCAGCCGCGGCGCCGAACGGGCCAGCCGGCCCAGCAGCGGCCCGAGCCCCAGCTCGCCGACCGTCCCCGCGCGGCGCTTCATCGCGTAGTACGTCGTCTGCCGCAGCAACTCCTTCGCGCCCCACCACGCGGAGCGCAGCCCGCCGCCGAACGGCAGCACGCCGTACAGCGACCCGGACTCCGCCTCCAGGGCAGCGGCCAGCCTGCGGCACAGGGTGAGCGTGTCCTCGTACAGCACCGCGGGCGGGCTCTGCTCGTCGTGCGGCAGGTCCTCGGCGAAGCCCGCCTCCATACCGCCGGGCGGCGTGGCCGCCAACTCCCGGGCAAGCCTGCCGAACTCGGCGAAGGCGGCACGCGACTCCGGCTGCTCGTCCAGCAGCCGCGTGAGCCGCTCGACGGCCTCGCGATGCCCGGGGAACAGCTCGGCGAGCACCGCGCGGGTCGCCCCGTCCAGGCCGGGGCCCGACGGCTGGGCGCCGGCGGCCGGTGGTTCGACGTCGGGGATCGGCTCGTCCGAGAACCGCATCGAGGGCCAGACGACGCCCGCGTACCCCAGCCGTACCTGCGGGGTCTGGGCCACCAGCTTGGGGAAGGGAGCGAAGAACGACGCGTAGAGCCGCCGGGCCGTGCCCGGAGAGTTGTTCCACCCGTGGGCGAACATCACCAGGTCGGTGACGTCCTGTTCCATGAGCGCGCCGTACGGCCCCAGCACATCGCCGTCCGCGTCGAAAGTGATCTCCCGGTACGGTCGCACACCTGTCCCCGACATGGCCCGCCCCTCCCCTTGGCCCGTCACCACAGGATCCTGTGCAAGGGGAGAAACGGCCATACCCCGGAAGCGGTTCGAGCCGGCCGGCCGGCCCGACCCGGTGCAGACGGATCAGGACGTCGTACGACGTGACCAGCCGCACGGGCTCGGGCTCGGCCGGCCACGCGGTGCCCATGCTCCTCGCCGGACGGTTCACTCCCGGCCACTCGCGGGCCGTGCGGTGGCGCGGTGCGCATGCCCGGGCAGGCCCTTCCCGGTGGGGCAGTGCCCACCCGTCGCGTGCTCAGTACCGCAGGTACCGCCGGCGTACCGCGCGGAACGCGGTCAGTTCGTCCCGCCACGCGCCCACCACCTCGTCGGTGTCCGCCCCCGCGTCGATGAGCGTGCGCACCTTGGTGGAACCGGTCAGCTTGTCGATCCAGTTGTCGGCGCGCCAGGCGAATCCGCTCCAGCTGCGCTTCGCCGTCACCAGCAGCGCGATGCCGGTGCGGACGGGGTCGAAGGACTCCCGGTCGTGGACGACGAGTTGGACGCCGCCGATCGTCCTGCCCTGGAATTTGGAGAACGTGGGCGCGAAGTACGCCTCGCGGAAGCGGACGCCGGGCAGGTCCAGTGCGTTCACGGCCTCGGCCCAGCGGCGGTCGGCGCCCTCCGCGCCCAGGAGCTCGAAGGGGCGGGTGGTGCCCCGGCCCTCGGACAGGTTCGTGCCCTCGAACAGGCAGGTGCCCGAGTAGACGAGGGCGGTGTCGGGGGTGGGCATGTTGGGGCTCGGCGGCACCCAGGGCAGCCCGGTCTCGTCGTAGAAGTCGGAGCGGCGCCAGCCCGTCATCGTCACGGTCTCCAGCGCGACCGGTCGCGTGAGGAACTCCCCGTTGAAGAGCAGCGCCAGTTCGGCCACGGTCATGCCGTGCGCCTGCGCGATCGGCTCACGGCCCACGAAGGTCGCGAACGCCTTGTCGAGCACGGGTCCCAGCGCCGCCCGGCCGGTCACCGGATTCGGCCGGTCGAGCACTACCAACCGCTTCCCCGCGAGCTCGGCGGCCTGCATGCAGTCGAAGAGGGTCCAGATGTAGGTGTAGAAGCGGGCCCCGGCGTCCTGGATGTCGAAGACGACCGTGTCCACAGCGGACGCGGTGAAGATGTCGGCCAGCGGCCGGCCGCTCTTCAGGTACGTGTCGTACACCGGCAGCCCGGTCGCGGGGTCGTCGTAGCGGCCCTCGGAGCCGCCCGCCTGCGCCGTGCCGCGGAAGCCGTGCTCGGGTCCGAAGACCGCGACCAGGTTCACGCGGTCGTCGGCGTGCATGACGTCCACGATGTGCCGGACGTCGCGCGTGATGCCGGTCGGGTTGGTGACCACGCCGACCCGTTCGCCGGCCAGGAGTGCGTACCCGTCGGCGGCCAGCCGCTCGAAACCGGTGCGCACCCGGCCGCGGCCCGTATGGGCGGCGGCGGGCGTGGCGGATGTCGCGGCCAGGGCCCCCACCGCGCCGCCGACGGCCAGCAAACCCCGTCTGGAAAGGCTCATCGAGCTACCTCCGTGATCGCTGTCTGTCATGGCCACGCACGCTAGCGCTCCTGACGCCCTGGGGGAACGACCCCGGCACGGCCGCCGAGCTGCCCCCTTCCACGTCGGCATACCGACCGGTTAGTCTGCCTGGACAGCCGGGACGCTGCGAAAGGCGGAGCTTGATGAGCACGGTGCAGGGCGCAGGGGTTGTTGTCACGGGAGCGGGCGGCGGAATCGGGGCCGCCCTTGCCCGCCGGTTCGCCGCCGAGGGCGCCCGTGTCGTGGTCAACGACATCGACGCGGGCAAGGCCAAGGCCGTCGCCGAGGAGATCGGCGGCACCGCCGTTCCCGGCGACGCCTCGGACGTCGTCGACGAGGCCCGGGACGCCCTCGGCGGCGTCGTCGACGTCTACTGCGCCAACGCCGGCCTCGGCTCGGGCGGCGACGCCTTCGCGGACGAGGACGTCTGGGCGTCCGCCTGGGACGTCAACGTCATGGCACACGTCCGCGCGAGCCGCGCCCTGCTGCCCGACTGGCTGGAGCGCGGCAGCGGCCGCTTCGTCTCCACCGTCTCCGCCGCCGGGCTGCTCACGATGATCGGGGCCGCGCCCTACAGCGTCACCAAGCACGGAGCGCTTGCCTATGCCGAGTGGCTCTCCCTCACCTACCGCCACCGCGGCCTCAAGGTCCACGCCATCTGCCCGCAGGGCGTACGGACCGACATGCTCACCGCCACCGGATCGGCCGGCGACATCGTCCTCAAGCCGACCGCGATCGAGCCCGAGGACGTCGCCGACGCCCTGTTCGCCGCGATGGACGAGGACCGCTTCCTCGTCCTGCCGCACCCGGAGGTCGCCGGCTACTACGCGGCGCGCGCCACCGAGACCGACCGCTGGATCGCCGGAATGAACCACATCCAGCAGAAGTGGGAGGAGGTGGGCCGATGAGCTCCGTCTACGCCGCGCAGCCGTGGCTCGGGCAGCTGACCGAAGCCCAGCGGGCCCCCGTCGCCCCGCCCCCGACCGTCGTGCACTCCTTCCGCGCGGCCGTCGCCCGCGCCCCGGAACACCCCGCGCTCGGCTACTTCGACGGCCGGCTGAGCTACCGGGAGACCGACGACCTCTCCGACTCCGTCGCCGCCCACCTCGCCGAGCGCGGTGTCGCCCGCGGCGACCGCGTGGCCCTCATGCTCCAGAACAGCCCGCAGTTCGTCATCGCGCTGCTCGGCGCCTGGAAGGCCGGCGCGACCGTCGTCCCGCTCAACCCGATGTACAAGACGGGTGAGGTCGCCCACGTCCTCGCCGACTCCGGGGCCACGGCGCTGATCTGCTCCGACCGGGCATGGGAGGCGTACCTGCGCGACTGCGCCGCCGCCTCTGCCGTGCGCGTCGTGCTCACCGCCTGCGAGCTCGACCTCCAGACGCGGCACGACGAGCGGGTCCTCTCCTTCGAGCGGGCCCCGCTGGCCGAGGACGCAGACGACCTGCTCAGCGTCGGCCGCCGACGCCTCCCGGCGCCGTCCGGTCGCGAACTCGGCGCCACGGACGTCGCCTTGATCAGCTACACGTCGGGCACCAGCGGCACCCCCAAGGGGGCGATGAACCTCCACGGCGGCATCACCTACAACGCCGAACGCCAGCGCACCGGCCACCCCGTCCCCGAAGGCGCCTGCTACTTCGCCCTCGCGCCCCTCTTCCACATCACCGGCATGGTCTGCCAGCTCGCCGTCTGCATCGCCAACGCGGGCACCCTCGCGCTCGCCTACCGCTTCGAGGCGGGCGTCGTGCTCGACGCCTTCGCCGAGCACAGGCCGGCGTACACGGTCGGCCCGTCGACCGCGTTCATGGCCCTGGCGGCGCATCCCGAGGCCACCCGCGAGCACTTCGCCTCCTTCGCCGTGATCTCCTCGGGCGGCGCGCCCGTGCCGCCCGCGCTGGTGGAGAAGTTCCGCGCCGGTTTCGGGCCGTACATACGCAACGGCTACGGGCTCACCGAGTGCACCGCGCCCTGTGCGTCCGTGCCCCCGGAGAAGGAGGCGCCGGTCGACCCGGCCTCCGGCACCCTGTCCGTGGGCCTGCCCGGCCCCGACACCGTCGTGCGGATCGTCGACGAGAAGGGCGACGACGTGCCCCTCGGCGAACAGGGCGAGATCGCCGTGCGCGGCCCGCAGGTCGTGCCCGGCTACTGGCGGCTCCCCGAGGCCACCGCCGAGGCGTTCCCGGACGGCGAACTGCGCACCGGCGACATCGGTTTCATGGACGCGGACGGCTGGCTCTACGTCGTCGACCGCAAGAAGGACATGATCAACGCCTCCGGGTTCAAGGTCTGGCCCCGCGAGGTCGAGGACGTCCTCTACACACACCCGGCGATCCGCGAAGCGGCCGTCGTCGGCGTGCCGGACTCCTACCGCGGGGAGACGGTCAAGGCGTACGTCAGCCTGCGCCCGGGGGCGGACGTCGGGCCCGACGAGCTGTCCGCCTACTGCGAGCAGCGGCTCGCCGCTTACAAATACCCCAGGGAAGTAGCGATCCTGCCGGAGCTCCCCAAGACCACAAGTGGGAAGATCCTCAGGCGGGAACTGCGTTCCCGGGTTTGAACACAGATGTTTCGGCAGGAAGGGCAGGTGGCGGCGATGGCCAGGACGACGGACGGGGAGGCGACCCCCGTACCGCAGAGGCTGCTGGCCGCCGCCACCCGCCTGTTCGCCGAGCGGGGATACGACCGCACCTCGGTCCAGGAGATCGTGGAGTCGGCGGGCGTCACCAAGGGGGCGCTCTATCACTACTTCGGGTCCAAGGAGGACCTCCTGCAGGAGGTCTACTCCCGGGTGCTGCGCGTCCAGCAGGAGCGGCTGGACGCCTTCGCGGACGCGGACGAGCCCGTGGAGGACCGGCTGCGCGAGGCGGCGGCGGACGTCGTCGTCACCACCATCGACAACCTGGACGACGCGGCGATCTTCTTCCGTTCCATGCACCACCTGAGCCCGGAGAAGCACAAGCAGGTGCGGGCCGAGCGGCGGCGCTACCACGAGCGGTTCCGGGCGCTGGTGGAGGAGGGGCAGCAGAGCGGCGTCTTCTCCTCGGCGACGCCGGCGGATCTGGTGGTGGACTACCACTTCGGATCGGTCCACCACCTGTCGACGTGGTACCGCCCGAACGGCCCTCTGACGAAGCAGCAGGTCGCGGACCACCTGGCGGACCTCCTCCTCCGCGCGCTCCGCCCCTGACTGCGCGGCGCGCTCGTCGGGGCGCTGCGGTCGCGCGCGCGGCGCTTCCGCTGGGGCTCCGCCCCAAGCCCCGCGCCTCAATCGCCGGCGGGCTGGCTTGCGGCGGGGCTCTGCCTCGTCCGCGCGGCGCGCTCGTCGGGGCGCTGCGGTCGCGCGCGCGGCGCTTCCGTTGGGGCTCCGCCCCAAGCCTCGCGCCTCAATCGCCGGCGGGGCTGGTTTTCCGGCGGGGGTCGTTTGCGTGGCGTGTCTGTTGGGCCTTGGGCCCGAGGCCCGCGTCCCCAACGAGGGCCGGGCGGGGT
>NZ_JBSFUR010000058.1:0-29376 GCF_053591895.1 Streptomyces sp. NPDC002867
CCATCCCCACCCCCGCCCCGCCCGCCCCCCCGGGCCCCACCGCCCCCATCCGGCCCCGGCCCGGAACCGATCGGTTCCGGGCCGTCCCGTATGCGCGAGCCGTCGAGGCTACGCGTCGCCGCCGTGGGTCTGTGCTGCCGCCTTGCGGGCCTTCTCCGCCCGTTCCTCCGCCTCCATCTCCGCGAAGACGTCGATCGGCGGCGGCGCCTTCGCCAGGAACAGCCAGGTCAGGTACACGGCCAACAGGAACGGCGGGATCTTGAGAGTGACCAGGACCCAGCCCAGCTGCGTCGTGTCCGCCCACCAGTACAGCGGGAACAGGATCGCGCACTTGGCGAGCAGGATCAGGCCCCAGGCCCAGCTGGCCTTCGCGTACGCCTTCTTGCGGCCGGGGTTGCGCGTGCGCCAGGAGAGGTTCTCCTTGAACACCGGGCCGAGGATCAGGCCGATCAGCGGCACGCCCGCCAGCGTCGTGATGATGTACGCCAGTGCGAGCCCGAGCGTGTAGAGCATGCCCGGCAGGTAGAAGTCCTTCGCGTTGCCGGTCATCATCGCGAAGACGACACCGAAGGCCACGCCGAAGACGCCGCTGAAGGCGTGCTTCACGGTGTCCTTGCGCACCAGCCGGACGGCCACCAATACCAGCGAGACCGCGAGCGCGGCGATCGCCGAGATGTGCAGGTCCTTGTTGATCGTGTAGATCGTGACGAAGAGCAGGCCCGGCAGGACCGTCTCCACCATGCCGCGCACGCCGCCGAACGCCTCGAACAGCGCCGCCTCGGTGACCGCCTTCGCATCGGCGGGGCCCTGCGCGCTGTCCTGGTGCTGGTCGTTCGTCGTGGGGGTCGGCTTGTCGACAGACGTCACCGGCTACTCCTGTCCGAGCGGTCGGAGTTCGTATTTGGGATTGAACAGCACCCGGCGGCCGTGGCTCATCGAGATCCGGCCGGACGCGATCAGCCTGCGGCCCGGCTCGATGCCCACGATGGACCGGCGGCCGAGCCAGACGACGTCGAGCGGGGCCGTGCCGTCGAAGAGCTCCGCCTCCAGCGCGGGCACACCGGCCCGCGGACGAAGGGTGACGGTGCGCAAGGTACCAGTGACCCGGACTATCTGGCGGTCACCGCAGTCGCTGATGGGGGTGCACCCCGACGCCTGGGCGTCCTCCTGGAGCTCCTCCGACTCGAGATCCTGCTGCGAGCTGGAGAGCCGGTCGAGCATGCGGCGGAAGCGGCCGGCGGGTTTCGACGCCCTGTTGTCCTTCGCCGCGTTCTCGGAACGGGGTACAGCACTCATACAGAAAGCCTACCGGCCCCCCGGATGGGCCGGATCAACGTTCGAAGCGGTACCCCATGCCGGGCTCGGTGACGAAGTGCTTCGGGTGCGAGGGGTCGGCCTCCAGCTTGCGGCGCAGCTGCGCCATGTAGACCCGGAGGTAGTTGGTCTCCGTCCCGTACGAAGGGCCCCATACCTCCTGGAGCAGTTGCTTCTGGCTGACGAGGCGGCCGGTGTTGCGGACGAGGACCTCCAGCAGATGCCACTCGGTGGGCGTGAGACGTACGTCGCGTCCGTCGCGGTTCACCTTCTTCGCCGCGAGGTCGACGGTGAAGGTCGCGGTCTCGACGGTGACCACCTCCTCGCCGCTGCCGACGGGCTCGGCCCTGCGGACGGCGGCGCGAAGCCGGGCCAGCAGTTCGTCCATGCCGAAGGGTTTGGTGACGTAGTCGTCGGCGCCCGCGTCGAGCGCCTCGACCTTCTCGTCCGAGGAGTGGCGTGCGGAGAGCACCAGGATCGGCACCCTGGTCCAGCCGCGCAGCCCCTTGATGACCTCGACGCCGTCCATGTCGGGCAGGCCGAGGTCGAGAACGACGACGTCGGGGTGACGGGCGGCGGCGATGTCGAGCGCGGTCGCGCCGTCGGGGGCCGAGTCCACCTCGTACTTGCGCGCCTTCAGGTTGATGACGAGGGCGCGGACGATCTGCGGCTCGTCGTCGACCACGAGCACCCGGGTCATACCGGTCCGCCTTTCTGCTGAGTGGGCTGGGAGGACTGGGACTGCTGTGCGGGCCGAGGGGCCTGGCCGGGCAGGCGGGTGCCGGGCGCGCCGCGCGGCGTCATGTCGCCGCCCACGCGGACAGTCCGGCGGCGCCCTTGCGGCCGTGCCCCGGAGCGGCGCACAGGGTGAGCACCATGGTCATGCCGCCGCCGGGGGTGTCCTCGGCGGTGAGCGTGCCGCCCATGGACTCGACGAAGCCCCGGGCTACGGCGAGGCCGAGGCCGACGCCGGCGCCGCGCGGGGCGTCGCCGTAGCGCTGGAACGGCTCGAAGATGCGTTCCTTCTCCTCGTCGGGCACACCGCTGCCGCGATCGGCGACCCGCAGTTCGACCCGTTCCCCGAGAGCGCTGGCCGCGACGGTGACGGGCGTGCCGACAGGGCTGTACTTGACGGCGTTCTCGACGATGTTGGCCACCGCCCGCTCCAGCAGCCCGCGGTCGACGGCCACCATGGGCAGCGACTCGGGGATGTCGAGGACCACGCTCTCCGGCGGTACGCCGGCCAGGGCGAGCGGGATCACCTCGTCGAGACTCGTCTCGCGGATCAGCGGGGTGACGGTACCGGTCTGCAGGCGCGACATGTCGAGCAGGTTGCCGACGAGGTGGTCGAGCCGGTCCGCGCCGTCCTCGATGCCGGCGAGCAGCTCGGCCTCGTCCTCCTCGGACCAGGCGACGTCGTCGGACCGGAGCGAGGAGACCGCCGCCTTGATCCCCGCGAGCGGGGTGCGCAGGTCGTGGCTGACGGCGGCGAGCAGTGCGGTGCGGATGCGGTTGCCCTCGGCGAGCGCCCGGGCCGCCTCCGCCTCTCCCACCAGGCGCTGGCGGTCGAGGACGACCGCGGCCTGGGTGGCGAACGCGGCGAGCACCCGCCGGTCCTCGGCGGGCAGTACGCGGCCGGAGAGGGCTAGCGCCATGTGGTCGCCGACGGGCATGTCCACGTCCGCGTCGTCGGGGCGGGCCGCGGGATCGGGTCCGGCGCTCGCCGTGCACGTCCACGGCTCGATGTCGCCGGCGCGCTCCAGGAGGGCCACGGACTCCATCGCGAAGGTCTCCCGGACCCGTTCGAGGAGCGCGTCGAGCGCGGTCTCGCCGCGCAGCACGCTGCCGGCGAGGAAGGAGAGGATCTCCGACTCGGCCCGCAGCCGGGCCGCCTGATGGGTGCGGCGGGCGGCGAGGTCCACGACGGAGGCGACCGCCACGGCCACCGCGAAGAAGATCACGATGGCGACGAGGTTGCGTGGCTCGGCGATGTCGAGGGTGTGGGTGGGTGGCGTGAAGTAGTAGTTGAGCAGCAGTGATCCGACGGCGGCGGAGGCGAGCGCGGGCAGCAGCCCGCCGATCAGTGCCGCCGTGACCGTGAGGAAGAGGAACAGCAGGACATCGTTGGCGAGGCCGGGGCCGTTCTCCATGCCCGACAGCACCAGGGCCAGCAGCACGGGCGCGACGACGCCGGCGGCCCAGCCCGCCGCGATCCGGGAGCGGCCGAGGCGGGCGCCGCGGGCCACGGGCAGGCCGCGCCCCTTGCCGGCCTCGTCGTGGGTGACGATGTGGACGTCGAGGTCGGGCCAGGAGTCGCGGGCCACGGTCGCCCCGACGCCGGGGCCGAAGAGGTACTGCCAGGACTTGCGGCGGCTGGAGCCGAGGACGATCTGGGTGGCGTTGACCCCGCGTGCGAACTCAAGCAGCGCGGAGGGCACGTCGTCGCCGATCACGTGGTGGAAGGTGCCGCCGAGGTCCTCGACCAGCGTGCGCTGGACGGCGAGTTCCTTGGGGGACGCGGAGGTCAGCCCGTCGCTGCGGGCGATGTAGACGGCGAGGATCTCGCTGCCCGAGCCCTTGGCCGCCATCCGGGACGCGCGCCGGATCAGGGTGCGGCCCTCGGGTCCGCCGGTGAGACCGACGACGATGCGTTCGCGTGCCTGCCAGGTGGAGCGGATGTTGTGCTCGCCCCGGTACTGCTGGAGGTATTCGTCGACCCGGTCGGCGAGCCAGAGCAGGGCCAGCTCGCGCAGTGCGGTGAGGTTGCCGGGGCGGAAGTAGTTGGACAGGGCGGCGTCCACCCGGTCCGGCTTGTAGATGTTGCCGTGGGCCATCCGGCGGCGCAGCGCCTGAGGCGCCATGTCGACGAGTTCGATCTGGTCGGCTCTGCGGACCACCTCGTCGGGTACCGTCTCCGGCTGCCGTACGCCGGTGATCGAGTCGACGACGTCGCCGAGTGATTCGAGGTGCTGGATGTTGACGGTCGATATGACGTCCACGCCGGCGGCGAGCAGCTCCTCGACGTCCTGCCAGCGCTTGGCGTTGCGGGAGCCCGGCACGTTGGTGTGGGCGAGTTCGTCGACGAGGGCGACCGCCGGGCGGCGCTCCAGCACGGCGTCGACGTCCATCTCGCTGAAGGCGGCGCCGGGGTGGGTGATCTCGCGGCGTGGCACCTGCTCCAGTCCGTGGAGCAGCTCCTCGGTGCGCGGCCGGTCGTAGTGCTCCACGAACGCGACGACGCAGTCCGTGCCGCGTTCCACGCGGCGGTGCGCCTCGGAGAGCATCGCGTACGTCTTGCCGACTCCGGGCGCCGCACCCAGGTAGATCCGAAGCTTGCCGCGTCCCATGGCCCCATTGTCTTCTCTGTGCCGCGTCAGGCGGCGGCGGCCGCTGCCCGCGCAGCGTCGACCCTACGTCGAACCGAGGGGGTGAAAGGGACGCCGGAGGACTCCCCGGTGCGTATTGACGCGATTCTGACGCGCCCCGACCCGTGCCGGCCGCGGCCCGTCAGTGCTCGACGATCTCGCCGTCGCGCAGTTCCAGCACCCGGTCCGCGAGGTCGAGCAGCTGGGCGTCGTGCGTGGCGACCAGGGCGGTGACCCCCTCGCTGCGCACGACGGCGCGCAGGAGCTCCATCACCGCCAGCCCGGTCTCGGCGTCCAGCTGGCCCGTCGGTTCGTCGGCGATCAGCAGGGCGGGGCGGTTGGCGAGGGCCCTCGCGACGGCGACGCGCTGCTGCTGGCCGCCGGAGAGCTCGCCGGGGCGCTGGGCCGCGTGGTCGGCGAGGCCGACGAGGGCGAGCATCAGCTGCACCCGCTCCTCCCGCTCGCGCGGATCCGCCTTGCGCAGGCGCAGGGGCACGCCCACGTTCTCGGCCGCGCTCAGGATCGGGATCAGCCCCAAGGACTGGAAGATGAAGCCGATCCGGTCCCGGCGCAGCTCCAGGAGGCCGTTCTCACCGAGCCCCGACAGGTCGATGCCGTCGACGGTGATCCGGCCCTCGTCCGGGGAGTCGAGTCCGCCGACGAGGTTGAGGAGCGTGGTCTTGCCGGAGCCCGAGCGGCCCTTGAGGGCGACGAGTTCACCTTGGGGGATCTCGAAGGAGACGCCGCGGAGCGCGTGCACGGCCGCGGCGCCGGTGCCGTACGACCGGCGCAGGTTCTCCACCCGCACCATCGGTGCGCCGGTCCGGTCACCGATGACGGCGGTGCCGCCGTGCACGCTGCTGCTCTCGGTCATGCGTTCCCCCGTACGTCCTGATCGTCCGGGCCACAGTATGTGCAGGGGCCATGCGCACGGGCAACGGCCGTGCGCGCAAAGGAGCGTGGGCCGCGGCTCCCTCGGAGGGGAATCGCGGCCCACGCGCCCTTGTACGTCGTGTCAGCGGACCTCGGTGATCTCGGGTCCGCGCTGGAGCTGGCCCATGCCTCCGGAGAAGCGGGATCCCTCCTGCGTCTCCTGCTGGACGCCCTCGGGCACCATCTGGGCGTCGTCCGGCAGCTTGAGGACGATCGGGTCGCGGGGCGCCATCGGGCCGTCGCCGCGCACGACGACGGTGTCCCGGAAGATCTGCTCCAGCAGACCGGCGGCCTGCGGCTGCACCGCGGCCTGCCCGGAGATCACGCCGCGCAGGAACCAGCGGGGGCCGTCGACACCGACGAAGCGGACGAGCTGTACGCCGCCCGTGCCGTCGGGCAGCTGCACGGGCACCTGAGCCCGCAGCTCCCAGCCGAGCGGACCCTCGACCTCGTCGATGATCCCGCCCTGCTGCGTGATGCCGGAGGCGATCTCCTCGCGGACCTCGCCCCAGATGCCTTCCTTCTTGGGCGCCGCGAAGGCCTGCAGCTGGATGGCGCTGTCGCGCAGCACGACCGTGGCGGCGACGATCGCGTCGCCGGCGACCTCGACGCGCAGCTCCATGCCCTCGACCCCGGGCACGAAAAGTCCGCCCAGGTCGACCCTGCCGTCGCCGGGCCTGGAGACCTCGGAGACGTCCCAGGGGCCGTCGGGCCGGGGCGCCGGCGGGAGGTTCACCCTGCGGGGCGCGCTCTCCTCGGCATCGGTGCCGAGCTCGTCCGACTGGTCGGCGACTCGCTCGGCCTCGCCCGCCGCCGTGTCCCCGGCGGAACCACTCTTCTTGCGACGTCCGAACACGTCACTGTCCTTCCCGGTCGGATACGACCGAAGCGTATCGATTCCCACCCGTAGTGCCGTCCACGGCGGCGTGACCGCCGGTGGACCCGAAGCCCCCCTCGGCCCGCGCCGAGCCGGGAAGCTCCGCCACCTCGTGGAAGCGCACCTTCTCGACCTGCTGGACGACCAGTTGGGCAATCCGGTCGAACCTTTCGAACCGCACGCTCTCGCGCGGGTCCAGATTGACCACGATCACCTTGATCTCCCCACGGTACCCGGCATCCACCGTCCCCGGGGCATTCACGAGGGCCACTCCGCAGCGCGCGGCGAGACCCGAGCGCGGATGCACGAAGGCCGCGTACCCGTCGGGCAGCGCGATGGACACTCCCGTGGGCAGAACGGCGCGTTCGCCGGGGGCCAGCTCGATTGCCTCGCAGGTCACGAGATCGGCCCCGGCGTCGCCGGGGTGCCCGTACGCCGGGAGCGGGACCTCGGGGTCCACACGGCGGATCAGTACGTCGACGGGTTCACGCATCAGGGGTTCACCTCGAAGGCGCGGGCGCGCCTGATCTGGTCGGGGTCGGCCATGGCGGCCCGGATCTCCTCGGCACGGCCGTTGTCGATGAAGTGGTCGACCTTGACCTCGATGAACAGCGCACCCGCGCGGACGGCCACCGGTCCGTCCGGGCCGCCGATCCGGCCGGTGGCACGCGAGTAGATCTTGCGCCCGGCGACGGCGGTGACCTCGGCGTCGAGGTGCAGCACGGTGCCGACGGGCACGGGGCGCACGAAGTCGGTCTCCAGCTTGCCGGTCACGGCGATCACGCGCAGCAGCCAGTTCAGCGAGCCCAGCGTCTCGTCCAGCGCGGTGGCGAGGACCCCGCCGTGGGCGAGGCCCGGTGCGCCCTGATGTGCGGGCCTGACGGTGAACTCGGCGGTGACGCGTACGCCCTCCTGGGCACGGGCGGCCAGGTGCAGCCCGTGGGGCTGGGCACCGCCGCAGCCGAAGCAGTGGTCGTAGTGCGCGCCGAGGAGCTCGCCGGGGGCCGGGGCGTCGGGGTGCCGGGCCGGTGCCGTGGCGTCGGCGGGCGGGGTCAGCGCCGTGGAGCCGGCCGGGGGGCCGGGCGTCGCCGCCTGGGGGTTCGCGTTACTCACAGGCGCAGACCTTACCCGCGCGGATACCCGCCGGTCGCGCCGTGCCAAGCTTGGATTCATGCAGCCTTCCGCCCCGCAGTACTCAGAACGCCTGACCGTGCCCCGTTCGTGGTGGGTCGTCACCGCTCTCGCCGGCGTCAGCGGCGGTCTGGTCGCGCTGCCGCTGGGGACGCTGCCGATGCTCGGCGGCCTGATCGGGGCGGCGGCACTCGCGGGGGCTCTGGTCAGCTCGTACGGCTCGGCCCGCATTCGCGTGGTGGCCGGCTCGCTGGTCGCCGGTGACGCGCGGATCCCGGTGTCGGCGCTCGGCACGCCCGAGGTGCTGGATCCGCAGGAGGCGCGTGCCTGGCGGTCGCACAAGGCGGATCCGCGGGCGTTCATGCTGCTGCGCAGCTATGTGCCGACGGCGGTGCGCATCGAGGTCACCGACCCGGCGGACCCGACGCCGTACGTCTACCTGTCGACGCGGCACCCGCAGGAGCTGGCGGCGGCTGTGACAGCGGTCCGCGCGGCCTGAACGGGGCTCCGAGCGGGTCGCTCAGCGCTCCGACGAGGGCGGGAGTCGCCGGGTCTCCCCCAGCACCTCCCCGGGCAGCGCGTCCTTCGGCTGCTCGAGCGGCGGGAGCGGCGGCAGGGCGTCCCAGGGCACCTGCCTCCTGCGCAGGTCCGCGCGGATGTGGTCGGCGAGCTTCCGGGTGTCGCGGCGGTTCATCACCGCGCCGACGGCGGCTCCGACCAGGAACGGCGTGAGGCTGGGCAGGTTGCGCACCATGCGCTTCATGATCTGCTGGCGCAGCTGGCGCTTGAGCTGGCTGCCCATGGACGCGTTGTAGGTCGACGGCTTGGTCACGTCGATGCCGCGCTCGGACGACCAGGAGTTCAGATACGCGGCGCTGCGGTCCTTGAGGCCGCCCGGCGGGCGCAGACCGTAGACCTCGTGGAGCTCGGCGACGAGCTTGAGCTCGATCGCTCCGACGCCCAGGACCTCCGCTGCCAGCTCGGTCGGCATGGCGGGCGGCACGGGCATCATCGCGGCGGCGCCGACACCGGCGCCGACGGTGGACGTCGCGTTGGCCGCGCCCATGACGAGCTTGTCGGCGAGCTGCTCGGGGCCGAGCCCGGGGAACTGCCTGCGCAGCGTGTAGAGGTCACGGACCGGGACGCGCGGCGCGTTCTCGATGAGGCGGTCGGCGAGGTGGGCCAGCGCCGCCTTGGCGCCCTGTCGTGTCTTCACCAGCGAGACCCTGGCGCTCGCACCGCCCCTGGCGACGCCCTGCCGCACTGCGGCCAGGCGTCGCCCCGCCCGGCCCGCCGCTTCGAGCGAGGCCGAGCGGCCTCGCTCCACGTCGTGACCTGCGCCGTGCGGCAGCAGGGCGGCATCGTGCTCGGTGGACGCCGTGGCGTCCTGCGCCGGGCCCGAACCGCCCTGGTGCGCCTCCGGCGGCTTCTGACGCCGAAAGCGCCGCTTCCTGGACGGTGTCTCGCCTGCCACTGGCGACCTGCCCTCAGTCGCAGTCGCGGCAGATCGGCTGGCCGTTCTTCTCACGCGCCAGCTGGCTGCGGTGGTGCACGAGGAAGCAGCTCATGCAGGTGAACTCGTCGGCCTGCTTCGGCAGGACCCGTACGGCCAGCTCCTCGTTGGACAGGTCGGCTCCGGGGAGCTCCATGCCCTCCGCGGCGTCGAACTCGTCGACGTCGACGGTGGAGGTGGACTTGTCGTTCCGCCGGGCCTTCAGTTCCTCAAGGCTGTCGGAATCGACGTCGTCGTCGGTCTTGCGTGGGGTGTCGTAATCCGTTGCCATGTCGCTCTCCCCCTCTGGGTGTCTGCGGTGTCTCCAGCGCACGTAACGCGTGAGAGGCCGGACTTGTGCCCGACCTGAGGCGGAGATTTTGCCTCACATCAAGGTCTGTTACTCAATCGACACCCAACCGGACCCCTCAAGAGTGATCGGGTTGGACGGCGATGGGGACCGTACACGGTCCGCGGGACGCGCTGCACAGGCGCCACCCCGTGTACTTCCCGTGATCCCGCCCCTCGGAAACTCGGACTTTTTCCGACTTTCCGGCAGGATGTGCGATCACGGAGAGTATATGGCCTGAAAATCGCTTCTGTGATCGATCGCACAACAGCGCCTTCGGGAGTGGGTCCCGAAAATTCCGCTTAAAGCGAACGTCCTTCAGCCGGTCAGACCGGCAGGGTGACACGCATCACAAGACCACCACCCTCCCGGGGCTCCGCGATGATACGGCCCCCGTGGGCGCGCGCGACGGACCGGGCGATGGAAAGGCCCAGGCCGACGCCCTTGTCGCTGCCCGTCCGCTCCTGCCGCAGCCTTCTGAACGGCTCGAAGAGGTTGTCGATCTCGTACGCGGGAACCACCGGGCCCGTGTTCGACACGACCAGGACGGCCTGGCCCTGCTGGACCTCCGTCGAGACCTCGACCCAGCCGCCGTCCCCCACGTTGTAGCGAACGCCGTTCTGCACGAGGTTCAGCGCGATCCGCTCCAGCAGCACGCCGTTGCCCTGCACCACGGCGGGGGCCCGCTCCCCGCGGATCTCCACGCCCTGCGCGTCGGCCTCGGCCCGCACCTGGTCGATGGCGCGCGCGGCGACCTCGGCCAGGTCGACCGGCTTGCGCTCGACGATCTGGTTGTCGCTGCGGGCGAGCAGCAGCAGGCCCTCCACGAGCTGCTCGCTGCGTTCGTTGGTGGCCAGCAGCGTCTTGCCGAGCTGCTGGAGCTCCACGGGCGCTCCCGGATCCGAGAGGTGGACCTCCAGGAGGGTGCGGTTGATCGCCAGCGGGGTGCGCAGCTCGTGCGAGGCGTTGGCGACGAACCGCTGCTGGGCGGTGAAGGCCCGCTCCAGACGGTCCAGCATCTCGTCGAAGGTGTCGGCGAGCTCCTTCAGCTCGTCGTCCGGGCCGTCCAGCTCGATCCGGCGGGTCAGGTCCGAGCCGGCCACCTGGCGGGCGGTACGGGTGATGCGGCCGAGCGGCGACAGGACCCGCCCCGCCATCGCGTAGCCGAAGGCGAAGGCGATGATGCTCAGCCCGAGCAGGGCGAACAGCGAGCGGCGCAGCAGGTCGTCCAGGGCCAGCTCGCGCTGGTGCGCGAAGCACGACTTCAGGGCGGCGTTGGCCTCGTCGGCCGACAGGCCCGTGGTCAGCGCCTCGCAGGAGTTGTCGGTCAGCTGGATCTTGCTCTCCGGCAGCAGCTTGAACGGAAGCCCGCTCCCGTCGTGCAGCGCCTGCGCGGTGAACAGATAGATGATCGACAGCAGCAGGATGCCCGCGATCAGGAACATCCCGCCGTACAGCAGGGTGAGCCGTATCCGGATGGTCGGGCGCAGCCACGGCCGCACCGGCTCCCTGGGGTCCCAGGTCGGTTTCGGTGGCGCCTCGGGGGGCGCGGGGACGGAGGCCATGCGGATCAGATCCGGTAGCCGGAGCCGGGCACCGTGACGATCACCGGCGGCTCGCCGAGCTTGCGGCGCAAGGTCATCACGGTCACGCGCACGACGTTGGTGAACGGGTCGGTGTTCTCGTCCCAGGCCTTCTCCAGCAGCTGCTCGGCCGAGACCACGGCGCCCTCGCTGCGCATCAGGACCTCCAGCACGGCGAACTCCTTCGGCGCGAGCTGGATCTCCTTCCCGTCCCGGAACACCTCGCGGCGGTTCGGATCGAGCTTGATCCCGGCGCGCTCCAGCACCGGGGGCAGCGGCACGGTCGTCCGCCGGCCGAGCGCGCGGACGCGGGCCGTGAGCTCGGTGAACGCGAACGGCTTGGGCAGGTAGTCGTCGGCGCCCAGCTCAAGGCCCTCCACGCGGTCGCTGACGTCCCCCGACGCGGTGAGCATCAGCACACGGGTCGGCATGCCCAGCTCGACGATCTTGCGGCAGACGTCGTCGCCGTGCACGAGCGGGAGGTCACGGTCGAGGACCACCACGTCGTAGTCGTTGACCTCGATGCGCTCCAGGGCCGCCGCGCCGTCGTACACGACGTCGACGGCCATGGCCTCCCGGCGCAGTCCGGTGGCCACCGCATCGGCGAGCAGCTGCTCGTCCTCGACGACGAGTACGCGCACGTCGCTGTTCCTTCCTCCGAGCCCGTCCGGCGACGGGCAGGCCTTTGCACTGGCTGTGCGCATACATCCTGCCCGTTACGCGCGTAAACCGGCTGTAAGGCGGAATCTCGTTGCAAGAGCATCGGGGAATGAAGCCGATTCCCGGGACAGTTGAGGTTTCCCTGAGGGAACGGCTGGGGAAGACGTCTGCACACCCACGATCACGCCTTGTAGTGGCGCAGCACGACCTGTTCCAGGGTTGATCACCCGCCTCTCGCCCCGGCGAGGGGGACCCCAGCCAGGCACACCCCCGTGCCACCGACCTAGCCGAGGGGGCGCATCATGGACGCTTTCACCGCGGGACTTCTGCAGCGCATAAAGGCTGCGGAGACCGACCTGACGATGGCGCGCGAGACGGGCGACGACTTCCTCGCCGACGTCGAGCTGGCCGAGCTGGAGGACCTGCGCCGGCTCGCCGCCGAGCACGGCGTCGAGGTCAGCGCGGCGTAGCACCCGCTCCGAGCAGCACAAGGAACCCCGGCACCGCAGGACGGCGCCGGGGTTCCTTGTGTGCAGCGGATGGCTCTGCGCGTGGGCGAGTGAGCCGAAGGGGCACGGCGGTGTCGAAAGGGAGAACGCGCGGAGGGCCCGAGGAACGAGGGCGCGAGCACGATCGACCGTCGGCACCGTCTCAGGCGCCCCGGAGGCGAACCGAGCCGCCAATAATTCAGTCGTGCCAGGCGCCCAGGTCCTCCAGGAGGGTCTGGAGCGGCTCGAAGACCCCCGGGGGCGCCGCGACCGTCAGGTCGCCGGAGGGGAGCTCGCCGGGGCGGCCGCCCGTGCGCGCGCCCGCCTCACGGGCGATCAGGTCGCCCGCCGCCAGGTCCCAGGGGCTGAGCCCACGCTCGTAGTAGCCGTCGAGACGGCCCGCGGCCACGTCGCACAGGTCGACGGCCGCCGAGCCGCCGCGACGGATGTCACGCAGTTGGGGGATCAGCCGGTGCGCCACCTCCGCCTGGTGCGTGCGGACGGTCTGGACGTAGTTGAAGCCCGTGGACACCAGCGCCTGGTCCAGCGGCGGCGCCGACCGGCAGCTCAGCCGCCGCTCGCCCAGGTATGCCCCGTTCCCCAGGACCGCCCGGAACGTCTCCCCGCGCATCGGCGCCTCGACGACTCCCACGACCGTCTCGCCGTCGCGTTCGGCGGCGATCGACACGGCCCATGTGGGCAGCCCGTACAGGTAGTTGACAGTGCCGTCGAGCGGGTCGATCACCCAGCGGACGCCGCTGCTGCCGCTGCTCGACGCGCCCTCCTCGCCGAGGAAGCCGTCGTCGGGCCGGTGCTCCGACAGATAGCCGGTGATCAGCTTCTCCGCGGCGATGTCCATCTCGGTGACCACGTCGATGGGGCTGGACTTGGTCCGGGCGACCGCCAGGTCGTCCGGCCTGCCGTCCCGCAGCAGCGCGCCCGCCCTGCGGGCGGCTTCGAGGGCGAGGGTGAGCAGTTCGGACGTCAGGGCGTCGGTCACAGGGGTCTCCTTACGCGTAGGGGCTGTCGGCGCCGGCGGCCGCGGGCTTCGGCGTCCGCGCCGGGCAGCAGCCGACCGGGCAGAGGTCATGGCTCGCGCCGAGCGCCCCGAGGGCGCAGCGCTCGGCGGCGATGCCGCGCTCGGTCGCGGCGCGCTCCAGCACGAGGTCGCGTACGGCGGCGGCGAACCGCGGGTCGGCGCCCACGGTGGCGGACCGGCGCACGGGCAGCCCCAGCTCGGCGGCCTTGGCTGTGGCCTCGGTGTCGAGGTCGTAGAGGACCTCCATGTGGTCGGAGACGAAGCCGATGGGGACCATGACGGCCGCGGGCGCCCCGGACGCGTGCAGCGCTTCGAGGTGGTCGCAGATGTCCGGCTCCAGCCACGGGATGTGCGGGGCGCCGCTGCGGGACTGGTAGACGAGCTGCCAGGGATGCTCGATGCCCGTCTCGTCCCGTACGGCGGCGGCGATCAGGGCCGCCACGTCCAGGTGCTGGGCCACGTAGGCGCCGCCCTCCCCGTGCTCCGGCTCGGGGCCCGAGGTGTCCGCGGCGGACGTGGGGATGGAGTGGGTGGTGAAGGCGAGGTGGGCGCCGGCCCTGACGTCCTCGGGCAGGTCGGCCAGCGCGGCGAGGACGCCGTCGATCATGGGTCGGACGAAGCCCGGGTGGTTGAAGTAGTGGCGCAGCTTGTCCACCCGGGGCGCCTCCAGGCCCTCGGCCCGGAGGGTGTCCAGCGCGTCGGCCAGGTTCTCCCGGTACTGGCGGCAGCCGGAGTAGGAGGCGTACGCGCTGGTCGCGAGCACCGCGACACGGCGGTGCCCGGCGGCCGTCATCTCGCGCAGGGTGTCGGTGAGGTACGGCGCCCAGTTGCGGTTGCCCCAGTACACCGGCAGGTCGAGGCCGTGTCCGGCGAAGTCCTTGCGCAGGGCGTCGAGCAGGGCGCGGTTCTGGTCGTTGATGGGGCTGACGCCGCCGAACAGGAAGTAGTGCTGACCCACCTCCTTGAGCCGCTCTTTGGGGATACCCCGGCCGCGGGTGACGTTCTCGAGGAACGGGACCACGTCGTCCGGGCCTTCGGGGCCACCGAAGGAGAGCAGCAGAAGGGCGTCGTAAGGAGCTGGATCACGCAGATCGGACATGGGATCGATCCTGCCACCCTCTGCCCGGCTCCGGCGGGGAGGCCCCCGGCACAGGGCGGGGATAAACCGCGGTGCGCGGACACCCGTTCGGCCGTAAGCTGTGAAGGCTGCCCATACGCCTTACCGGAGTGCCTCTTGCCCAGTCCCTACCGCGCGATCTTCGCCGCCCCCGGCACCCTGGGGTTCTCCACGGCCGGCTTCCTCGGCCGGATGCCGCTGTCCATGATGGGCATCGGCATCGTCACGATGATCTCGCAGATCACCGGCCGTTACGGACTGGCCGGTGCCCTCTCGGCGACGCTCGCGATGTCCGCCGCCGTGCTCGGGCCGCAGATCTCGCGCCTCGTCGACCGGCACGGCCAGCGGCGGGTGCTGCGCCCGGCCACGCTGGCCGCCGTGGCGGCCGTCGCGGGTCTGCTGGTCTGCGCGCAGCAGGGCATGCCGGAATGGACGCTGTTCGTCTTCTCGGCCGCGGCGGGCTGCGTGCCGAGCGTCGGCGCCATGACGAGGGCGCGCTGGGCCGAGATCTACCAGGGCTCGGCGCGCCGGCTGCACACCGCGTACTCCTTCGAGTCGATCGTCGACGAGGTCTGCTTCATCTTCGGGCCGATCGTCTCGATCGGTCTGTCGACGGTGTGGTTCCCGGAGGCCGGTCCGCTGCTCGCCGCACTCTTCCTGCTCGTCGGCGTCTGGTGGCTCACCGCCCAGCGCGCCACCGAGCCGAAGCCGCATCCCGTCGAGCAGCACACGGGCGGCAGCGCCCTGCGCTCGCCCGGGCTGCAGGTGCTGGTGGCCGCGTTCGTCGCCACGGGTGCGATCTTCGGCGCGGTGGACGTGGTGACCGTGGCGTTCGCCGAGGAGGAGGGCCACAAGGCGGCCGCCAGCCTGGTGCTGGCCGTGTACGCGCTGGGCTCCTGCCTCGCCGGCGCCGTGTTCGGACTGCTGCACCTCAAGGGCGAGCCGTCGCGCAGGTGGGTGCTCGGCGTGTGTGCGATGGCCGTGAGTATGATCCCCCTCCAACTGGCCGGGAACCTGCCCTTCCTGGCCGTGGCGCTCTTTGTCGCGGGCCTTGCCATCGCACCGACGATGGTGACGACCATGGCCCTCGTCGAAGCCCACGTACCGCGCAGCAAACTGACCGAGGGCATGTCCTGGACCAGTACGGGGCTCGCGGTCGGTGTGGCACTCGGTTCGTCGGCCGCCGGCTGGGTGGTCGACGCGCACGGCGCTGCCGCGGGGTACGGGGTGCCCGGCATCGCGGGAGTGCTCGCGGCCGCGGTGGCGTTCCTGGGGTACCGCCGGCTGCGCAGGCCGGTGCCGACGCGGGAGGGACAGCGTGAGCGGGACTCGCAACAGTACGAAGAGCGTGAAGAGCACGTGGCGTAACTGGGCGGGGACCGTCGCCTCGACACCGCAGCGCGAGGCCCGTCCGGCATCGGCGGACGAGCTCGCCGACGCGGTGCGCCGCGCGGCCGAGGACGGGCTGCGGGTCAAGACGGTGGGCAGCGGCCACTCGTTCACCGCCATCGCCGCCACCGACGGGCTGCTGATCCGTCCCGACCTGCTGACCGGGATCCGGCGGATCGACCGGTCGGAGATGACCGTGACGGTGGAGGCGGGCACTCCGCTCAGGCGGCTGAACGCGGCCCTGGCACGGGAGGGCCTGTCGCTCACCAACATGGGCGACATCATGGAGCAGACCGTCGCCGGCGCCACCTCGACCGGAACCCACGGCACCGGCCGGGAATCGGCGTCGCTCGCCGCGCAGATCAAGGGCCTCGAGCTGGTGACGGCGGACGGCTCGCTGCTCACGTGCTCCGAGAAGGGGACCGCCGAGGAACGAGCGGTCTTCGCGGCGGCCCGCATCGGGCTCGGCGCCCTGGGTGTGGTCACCGCGATCACGTTCGCCGTGGAACCGGTCTTCCTGCTGACCGCCCGCGAGGAACCGATGCCCCTCGACCGGGTGCTCGCGGACTTCGACGCGCTCCACGCGGAGAACGAGCACTTCGAGTTCTACTGGTTCCCGCACACCGGCAACTGCAACACCAAGCGCAACAACCGCAGTGCCGGACCCGCCGCCCCCGCCGGTGCCGTGCGCGGCTGGATCGACGACGAGCTGCTGTCCAACGGGGTGTTCCAAGTCGCCTGTTCGGTCGGCCGCGCGTTCCCGGCGGCGGTCCCCGCCATCGCTCGTGTCTCCAGCAGAGCTCTGTCCGCCCGCACGTACACGGACATTCCCTACAAGGTCTTCACATCTCCGCGCCGGGTGCGGTTCGTGGAGATGGAGTACGCGGTGCCGCGCGAGGCGGTGGTCGACGTGCTGCGCGAGTTGCGGGCCATGGTGGACCGCTCGCCGCTGCGCATCGGCTTCCCCGTGGAGGTCCGCACCGCCCCGGCGGACGACATCACGCTCTCGACGGCGTCGGGCCGGGAGAGCGCGTACGTCGCCGTCCACATGTACCGGGGGACGCCGTACCGCTCCTACTTCACCGCCGTCGAGCGGATCATGACCGCGCACGCCGGACGGCCGCACTGGGGCAAGATCCACACGCGGGACGCCGCGTACCTCGCCGAGGTGTACCCCGGATTCGGCGAGTTCACGGCACTCAGGGACCGGCTGGATCCGGGCCGGATGTTCCAGAACCCCTATCTGCGGCGGGTCCTGGGCGACTGACCGGAACAGGCCGCCTGGCCGCCCGGTCGCTGTCCGCAGACGACAGGCCGCCGGGTCACGGTCCGGCCGGAGCGGTTCCGGTGCCCTCTGCGGGTGCGGTTCCGAGGGCAGGGTCCTGATCCTCCGTGCCGGCGTCGGACGTGGACGGCGACGGTGCCGCGGGCGCCGGTGCGGTGACCCCGGTGTCCGGGGCGGCGGACTGCGACGGACCGGGCGCGGGGCCCGTTGATCCGGACGGATCCGGGTCGCCCGCCCCGGGCGGGTCGGCGTCCTCGCCCCGGTCGTCCTCCGGTACACCGGCCGCTCCCCCGTCGGGTGACCGGGACGGCGTGTCGTTCGATCCGGGCGTGGACTCCGGGTGGACCTCGGCCTCGCCACCGCCCCGGCCGCCGTCGAACGCGGAACCGACCGTGGTGCCCTTGCCGCCGCTCAGGTCCTCGCCCGCCACCAGTTCGTAGCCGGTGACCCCGGCCATGGCCACGGCGAAGACGACCGCGGCCGCGGCGGCCGGCCGCTTCCAGCCGCGTACGCGGGCGCGGTACGCGCTCGCTTCCCCGAACTCGCCCTCGGCAGGGGCGTTCCGCCCCTCCGGCGGGCCGCCTGCGCACGTCCGGGTGGCATCGGCGACAGGGGCCCGGCCGCCCTTCGGCCTTGCCTGGACGGTGACTTCGCGCAGCTGCTCGCCGGTTCTGCTGAAGACGTGCTGGATGAGCGGACCGCCGCAGGTGACCACCACACTGACGACTCCGGCGCCGATGACGGTCCCGTAGACGCCCAGTTGGGACGCGAGCACCGCCGCGGCTACCGCGGCGAGCGCGCTGCCCGCGACCTGAGGCACGCTCAGGTCGATCCGCGAGCCTGTCGCGTCCGGCTCGATCCGTGAGCCCGTCGCCTCCGGCGCGGCGTGCTCCCGCCCCTTCGTCCCGCTGTTCCGCTTCTGCCGCATCTCCCGCCTCTGTCCACCCATCTGTCCGACGTGCACCAAGGAGTGACAGATGGGCGAAGCGGATAGTTCCGTTTCCGCCGTTTCTGTGAAGCACAACACCTGGTCACCCCCGGTTCGGTGACCCAACTCCCTCGCCCGGCGAGAAGTTCGGCGGCGCGGCAGTCCACCCCGATGGCCCGAATGGAGTACTGTGGCGAGCCCTGGGCCCAAGCACCCTCACGGTGTTCGGACCCCAGGTAGGGGGCCGAAAGCGGCGCTCGATCCGGCGGCGCCGCGGCACCGCACGGGAATCTATTGCTCAGAGTGAGATCTGATCACTCCGAGTGGCAAATAGATAACCGTGCCATAACGGCGATCAAGGGCCTGTGCCCGACACGCCGGGCAACTCGGCAAGGTTGTGGCAGGCTGCACCCGGGCAGGCCACACTCGACTAGCGGAAGCAGCGACGCAGGTGACGTCGGCAGGCACCACCCGGGAGGTCCCCATGCCCGAACTGCGTGTCGTGGCCGTCTCCAACGACGGCACACGACTGGTGCTCAAGGCTGCGGACAGCACGGAATACACGCTTCCGATCGATGAGCGGCTGCGCGCCGCCGTACGCAACGACCGCGCCCGTCTCGGTCAGATCGAGATCGAGGTGGAGAGCCATCTCCGCCCCCGCGACATCCAGGCGCGCATACGCGCGGGCGCCTCGGCCGAAGAGGTCGCGCAGCTCGCCGGCATCCCCGTCGACCGGGTGCGCCGCTTCGAGGGCCCTGTGCTGGCCGAGCGCGCGTTCATGGCGGAACGGGCCCGGAAGACGCCCGTACGCCGCCCCGGCGAGAACACCGGCCCGCAGCTCGGTGAAGCGGTGCAGGAGCGGCTGCTGCTGCGCGGCGCCGAGAAGGACACCGTGCAGTGGGACTCGTGGCGCCGTGACGACGGCACCTGGGAGGTCCTGCTGGTCTATCTCGTGGCGGGCGAACCCCACTCGGCGAGCTGGACCTACGACCCGCCGCGGCGGCTCGTGCAGGCCGTCGACGACGAGGCGCGCGCGCTGATCGGCGAGACGGACGACACGATCGCGCAGGAGCCGAGCTTCCCGTTCGTCCCGCGCATCGCACGGCTGCCGAGGGACCGGCCGCTGGACCGTGCCCTGGACCGCCAGATCGACCGGCCTGCCGTGGGCCCCGTCGCCGATCCGGAGGAGAACGGCGAACGGGACTCGCTGACCAGCCTGTTGGAGGCCGTGCCGAACTTCCGCGGCGACATGGTCGTCCCGGAGCGCACGGCACAGCCGGAGCCCGCCGCGCTCGACCCGGTGCAGGAGCCCGAGGCCGAGGAGGAGCCGGTGGCTCCCGCGGCGTCGGCCGGCGCGGGGTCCGCGTACGCGGACGTGCTCATGCCGCGCTCGGTGGCGGGCCACCGCGACCGGCTGACCGGCACGACGGACCGTCAGGCCGAGGCGGACGGCGTCCGTCCAGGCCGCCGGGCGGCGGTGCCCAGCTGGGACGAGATCGTCTTCGGCGCGCGCCGCAAGAAGCAGGAGTAGCGACAGAGGTTCGCCGAAGGGCCGGCACCAGTACGGTGCCGGCCCTTCGGCGCGCGCGGACGGCCGCGCAGCGGCGGCGCCCCGCCCAGCGCGGCCGCTTGCGGCGGGCCCGGTCTCGTGACGAGCGGGAGCCCAGCTCGGGCCCGGCCCATGGCCACCGGGCGCTCCCGTGCGGAGAGCGCCCGTTCCGAGCGGTGCCGGGGCTCGCACCGCCGTACCGCGGCGGGCGTCAGGACGGGTTCGGGCCCGTGGCGACCGGGCGGGACGGGTCGCGGGACCACTCCGACCAGGAGCCCGCGTACAGCGCCGGGACGAAGCCCGCCAGCTCCAGCGCGACCGCCTGCTGCGCCGCGGAGACGCCGGAGCCGCAGTAGACGCCGACGGTCTTCGCGTCCTCGCCCGCACCGAGGCCGACGAAGCGCGCGACCAGCTGCTCGCGCGGCAGGAAGCGGCCCGCCTCGTCCACGTTCTCCGTGGTCGGAGCCGAGACCGCGCCGGGGATGTGACCCGCCACGGCGTCGATGGGCTCCACCTCGCCCCGGTACCGCTCCCCCGCCCTCGCGTCCAGCAGCAGCCCCTCGCGGGCGATCTGCGCGGCGCCGTCGGCGTCCAGGAGCGGCAGCGCGCCCGGCGCGGGGACGAAGTCGCCCTCCGCGGGCTCGGGCACCTTCGTCTCCAGCGGCCCCGTCCAGGCCGCGAGTCCGCCGTCGAGGACCCGTACATCGGAATGCCCTGTCCAGCGCAGCAGCCACCAGGCGCGGGCCGCGCCCCAGCCCTTGTCGCCGTCGTACGTCACGACCGGCGAGCCGGCGCCGACGCCCGCGCGGCGCATCGCCGCGCCGAAGGCGCCGACGTCGGGCAGCGGGTGGCGCCCGCCCGCTCCGGGCGGCCCCGCCAGTTCCGCGTCGAGGTCGACGAAGACGGCGCCGGGGATGTGCCCGGCCTCGTACGCGGGCCTGCCGTGCGGTCCGCCGAGCTGGTAGCGGACGTCGAGCAGCACCGGCGGCGTCGGGCCGGCGAGTTCGGTCGCGAGATCGGCCGCGGAGATGATGGGTGTCATACAGCCATCCTCGCGCACCGGGTCGCCGGACCCCACCGATCGCCGGACCGTCAACGCCCTCCGACGTGGATGACCGACGGCAGAACGGGCATGCTCCGGCGGGAACCCGCCACATCCGGCGCGGCCGGGACACAGTGGGCGCCCGGTGGTGAAAGCATCTGCTCGGGCGCACAGTCTTTCCGCACAACGGCGCGCCCGTCCCCGCACGGCCACCACGATGGTCCGAGGAGAGAGTGACGATGACCGAGGCGACTCGGCGCGCGCCCGGCACACCCTGCTGGGTGAGCCTGATGGTGCACGACCTTGACGCGACGCAGGAGTTCTACGCGTCGCTGTTCGGATGGGAGTTCGCGCCCGGCCCGCAGCAGTTGGGCCCGTATGTCCAAGGGCTGCTCGACGGCAAGGTGGTGGCGGGGATCGGCCGCCTGCCCACCGACCGTCACCTGCCGGTGGCCTGGACGCCGTATCTGGCGACGGACGACGCGGACGCGACGGCCGAGGCGATCAGGAGCGCCTGCGGCACCGTGGGCGTGGGCCCGCTGGTCGCCGGGGACGAGGGACGGCTGGCCATCGCCTCCGACCCGGTCGGTACGGTCTTCGGCGTCTGGCAGGCGGCGGCGCACACCGGCACCGCCGTCCACGGCGCGCACGGCACCCCGGTGTGGAACGAGCTGGTCGCCCGGGACACCACGGTGAGCAAGTTCTACCAGGTGGTCTTCGGCCACGAGGCGCAGGCGAGCGTCCCCTCCGGCGCGGACGACTCCGCGGAGGAGGACCGTCTGACGCTGCTCGTCGGCGGCCGGCCGGTGGCGTCGGTGCACGGCGTCGGCAACGCGCTGCCGCGTGACCGCGGCCCGCACTGGATGACGTACTTCGAGGTCGAGGATCCCGACGCGGCGGCGCGGCGGGTCGTCGAGCTGGGCGGGCGGGTGATCCGGCCGCCGGGTCCGGGGACCGCCGGGCGCGAGGCGACCGTCGCGGACCCCGAGGGCGCGGTGTTCACGGTCGTCCGGACGGAACGGGACTGAGGCGGATTCAGACGGCGGACGCGCCGGCGGCTCGTGGTCAGTCGCCACCGACGGGCAGGACGTCCGGGGACAGGGCGGCCGCGCGGGCCGTGGCCGCCGTCATCCGGCGCCGGTGGTGGCGCCGGCACAGCACCTCGTAACCGATCTCGTCCGGCGACTGGTTGACGTCGCCGACCACGACCTGCGCGCCCTCGACGACCATCTCGCCGCCGACGGTGCGGGCGTTGTGCGTGGCGCGCGCACCGCACCAGCACAGGGCCTCGACCTGCAACACCTCGACGCGGTCGGCCAGTTCGACGAGCCGCTGGGAGCCGGGGAAGAGCTTGGAGCGGAAGTCGGTGGTGATGCCGAAGGCGAAGACGTCCAGTTCCAGGTCGTCGACGATGCGCGCCAGTTGGTCGACCTGCTCGGGCGCGAGGAACTGCGCCTCGTCGGCGATCACGTAGTCGCAGCGGCCGCCCTTGGAGAGCCGGTCGACGAGGTACGCGTAGAAGTCGAAGCCCACGGCCGCCTCGACGGCGTCCGTGACCAGCCCGAGGCGCGAGGACAGCTTGCCCTCGCCCGCACGGTCGTCCCGCGTGAAGATCATGCCCTGCAGGCCGCGCGCCGACCGGTTGTGCTCGATCTGAAGAGCGAGGGTGCTCTTTCCGCAGTCCATCGTTCCGGAGAAGAACACCAGCTCGGGCATGGGAGGTCGAGGACCTTTCGGGTCGTGGGAAGCGGTCGGCGTACGGAGGCTACGAGCGTACTTCGAGGAGAGGGACGAGCTGCTCGACGGGGGTCATGGACCCGTGCATGCCGACCATGGCCGACTCGTTCGGCTCGTTGACCGACGCGATGATCACCACGTCGTCGTGGGCCGCGGCCACGACGTCGCCGATCCGTCCGTACACCCGCTCGTCGATGCGGTCGCCGAACCAGCCCGCGGCGATCGCCTCGTCGCGCCCGGCCACCCAGAACTGCTCGCCGAGCACCTCCCGCCAGACCGCGAGCACATCGGACTCGGCACCCGGCACGGCGTAGACATGGCGGGCCCGGCCCTCGCCGCCCAGCAGGGCGACACCGGCGCGCAGTTCCCAGTCCTCGTCGAAGTCGATACGGGACTGCTCGCCGAAGGGAATGTCGATCATGCCGTGGTCGGCGGTGACGTACAGGGCGGCCCGCGGCGGCAGTTGCTCGGCGAGGCGCTGCACCAGCCGGTCCACGTACATCAACTGGCCGCGCCAGGCGTCGGAGTCGACGCCGAAGCGGTGGCCCTTGCCGTCGACCTCGCTGTAGTAGGTGTAGACGAGGGAGCGGTCGGCGGCAGCGAGCTGCTCGGCCGCCAGGTCCATGCGCTCCTCGCCGGAGAGGCGCCCGTGAAACGTTCCGCCGCTGAGCGCGATCTTGGTGAGGGGCGTCTGCTCGAACGTCGGCGAGGACACCTGGGCCGTGTGCACGCCCGCCTCGTCGGCGAGCTGGAAGACGGTCGGGTACGGCTGCCAGATGCGCGGCGGGGTCCAGGGCTTCCAGCGCAGCTGGTTCATCAGCTCGCCGGTCTCCGGATTGCGCGCGGTGTAGCCGGGCAGACCGTGCACGCCGGGCGGCAGGCCGGTGCCGACGGAGGCGAGCGAGGTCGCGGTCGTCGCGGGGAACCCGGCGGTGATCGGACGCCCCGTGCCGCCGCGTGAGGTGCCCAGCAGGGAGGTCAGGTACGGGGCCTCGTCCGGGTGCGCCAGGATCTGCTCCCAGCCGAGACCGTCGATGAGGAACACGCAGTTGCGGTCGGCGGGGGTCAGTTCCGGGATGCCCCGGCCGAGCCCGGGGACGCCCTGGCCTGCCGCCAGGGTGGGCAGCAGGTCCGCGAGCGAGCCGCTGCCGTACTCGGGAACGGGCGCGGTGTCGAGTGCGAGCGGAGTGGGCTCGTCCGGCCAGACAGCACTCTGTGCGGGCTGGACCATCAGCGGGTGGCCGCCGTGGCTTCGGAGAGCGCCTGGGCGAAGGCGAGCGTCTGGCGCACGGTGTCGGGGCCGTCCCCTGCCTCGCTCACCCGCAGGCTGAGGTCGTCTGCGGTGGAGTTGCCGGTGTAGCCGTGGTCCGCGTCGCAGTTCGGGTCGCCGCAGGCGGCGGGCTCCAGGTCGATGCGGGAGACGGCGCCCCAGCCGATGGTGAGCACGACCTCACGGGGCAGGGTGCCGGGGGTGTACGACTCCGGGTTGGCGACGACCCGGCTGACCACGACGGACGAGATGCGGTCCAGCTTGACCGACTCGGTGGACGTGGTGGCGTACGGCGTCGGGGAGCTGTCGTCGGCAGCCTGCTCGTCGGTGTGGCTGACGATGAACCGGTTCGCCGTCAGGACGAGGACCGTGACATGGCGGCGGACCTCGTTGGCGTCGAACGTGGTCTCCTGGTGCACGACGTACGACGAGATCGGCTCACCACCGACGGCGGCCTCCACCGCCTCGGCCACGAGGGCCGGGTAGTAGCCGCTGCGCTCGATCGCCGCGCGCAGCCCCTGGGTCGTCGTACCGGTCTTCGCCATGCCGTCCATCCTACGGGGCCTCGGGGGCTCCGAGCGCTCAGTAGCTGGGGAGCCGGCGGGGGCCCAGGTCGGTGCGCGGGGGTGGGGGTGCGAGGCGTACGGACGCGTCGAGCACGGAGAGGCCCTGCGGTGCGACGACGACCGGTTCGAGTCCGATCGACACCACTTCGGGGTGGTCGTCGACCAGCCGGGAGACCCGCAGCAGCAGCTCCTCCAGCGCGGCGGTGTCGACGGGCGCGGAGCCGCGCCAGCCGAACAGGAGAGGGGCGGTGCGGATGCTGCGGACCAGCTCGGCGGCGTCGCGGTCGGTGGCGGGGACCAGGCGGTGCGCGGTGTCGCCGAGCAGCTCGGAGGGCGGGCCCGCGAGTCCGAAGGACAGCACGGCACCGGCGGCGGGGTCGATGGCGGCGCGCACGACGGTGTCGACCCCGCGCGGGACCATCGCCTGGACCACGGGCTGGAGCTCGGCGGGCTTGCCGAGGGAGCCGGTCAACTCCTCGTACGCCTGGCGCAGTTGTGTCTCGTCGGCGAGATCGAGGCGTACGCCGCCGAGGTCGGCGCGGTGGCGCAGGTGGGGGGCGGTGGTCTTGAGGGCGACCGGGTAGCCGAGGCGCCGGGCGGCCTCGACGGCGGAATCCGTGTCCGAGGCGGGCAGCGCGGGCCGCACGCGGATGCCGTAGCGGGCGAGCAGCTCATGGGTGTCGGCCTGGCCGAGAGTGAAGCCGCGGGCGTCGCTGTCGTCGCCGAGCAACCGCTCGATCTGGGCGGCGGCACCCGTCTCGTCGATGTCGTCGTACTCGGGCACCTTGCCCGGCTCGGCGGCCTGCCGCCGCCACTGCGCGTACCTGACGGCCTCGGCCAGCGCCCGCACGGCACGCTCCGCGGCGGGATAGGCGGGGATGCGCCGCGTGTCGTCGCCGGGGGCGGATGTGCCGACGGTGCCGTGCGCGGCCGGGGCGGGGGTGCCCGACGGGTCGGCTGCGGGCCCCCGCGTGCCAGGGGCGGTGCCGTCGGCCGCGGTTTCTGCCGGGCGGCTGCCCGTACCGGGAGCGCGGGAGGGGGTGCCCCTGGGGGCGGGCGTGCCCTGGTCACCGGCCGGGCGGCTGCCCGACCCGTGGGGTGCGTCCGCCGATCGCGTCCCCCGTTCGCCTGGGGACGTGTGCCCGTCCGCGCCGGACCGGCGTCCCGCGTCGGCGGAGCCGGACGGCCTGCCCGACACGCGGCCCCGCAGACCGAACCATGACCTGGAGCCGCCGGAGCGGGACGGCTCCTCGGCCGCACGTCCGCCTTCGGACGGGGACGCGCCGCCGTCCGCGTCCACGGGGGCGGAAACCCCCGCCCGCCGCTGCTCCGAGGCCGGTACGGAGCCACCGCCGGCGCCGGTCGCGCCGGCCTCCGCCAGCGGCGAGGCGCCCTCGTCGCCCTCGTCACCCGGGGCGCTCTCCACGCTCCGGGCCTGCCGGTCCCCCGGCTCCGCGGCGGCAGCCGATGCGGCTCCGGGACCGGGCTGCCGGTCGTCCGGCGCCGACGCGTCCTCGACCCCGCGGTCCGCCCGCACCGACGGGCCGTCGGCGCCCGTCTCGGCGGCGGCGGACGGCGGCGCGTCCGCGCGGGCGCGGGGGGCCGTGCTCGACGCCGCCGAGAGCGCGTCCGCCAGCGCGCCCATCTCGACGTGGACCACCGCCACCGGCTTCGCCGGGCTCGCGGCCGCCGCGTCGCGCAGGGCGGCGGCCAGCACCTCGCCGTCGCCCGACTCCGTGACGCCGTTCTCACCGACCCACGGGATCGCCGTGACGACGACGGCGTCGCACCCGTCGTCCTCCAGCGCCCGGGCCAGCGCTGTCCGGAAGTCCGCCGGCGTGGCCTCGGTCGTGAGGTCGAGCGGCGGCAGCGGGCGCAGCCCCTCGGTGAGGCAGGCGTCGTACGCGAGGAGCCCGAGAGACTCGGAGTTGCCGAGGATCGCGACTCTCGGCCCGGCCGGCAGTGGCTGGCCCGCGAGCAGCAGCCCCGCGTCGATCAGCTCGGTCACGGTGTCGACGCGGATCACGCCCGCCTGGCGCATCAGCGCGCCGACCGTCGCGTCCGGCATCCGCGTCACCGGCACCGCGTGCCCGGGCGGCGCGCTGCCGCTGTGCCGCGCGCCCTTGACGACGACGACCGGCTTGACCGCCGCCGTGCGCCGGGCGAGCCGGGTGAACTTGCGCGGATTGCCGAGGGACTCGAGGTAGAGCAGGGCGACGTCGGTGCCCGGGTCCTCGTACCAGTACTGGAGGAAGTCGTTACCCGAGACGTCCGCGCGGTTGCCGGACGAGATGAACGACGACAGCCCCGCGCCGCGCCGGTGCAGACCCGAGAGCAGCGCGATGCCGATCGCCCCGGACTGGGTGAACAGACCGATGCGCCCGGGTGCGGGGGACTCGGGGGCGAGCGAGGCGTTGAGCCGGACGGTGTCCGCGGTGTTGATGATGCCGAAGGCGTTGGGCCCGATGATCCGCATGCCGTACGAGCGGGCCTGGCGCACCAGTTCGCGCTGGCGCTCCCGGCCGGCCGCGCCGCTCTCGGCGTATCCGGCGCTCAGGACCACCAGGCCCTGGACGCCGTGCTCGCCGCAGTCGGCGACCACCTCGGTCACCCGCTCGGCGGGGACGGCGACGATCGCGAGGTCGACGGGCTCCCCGACCTCGCCGACCGAGCGGACGGCCGGAACGCCCTCCACCTCGGTGCGCCCCTCGGGGAAGGCGCGGTTCACCGCGTACACCCGCCCGGTGAATCCGGCGCCCAGGAGGTTGCGCAGGGTGGTGCGGCCGACGCCGCCGGGCCGGCGGCCCACGCCGATCACCGCGATCGAACCCGGCGCGAGGAGGCGCTGCACGGAACGGGCCTCGGCCCGCTGCTCGCGACCGCGCTGCACGGCGAGGGACGCCTCGGTCGGCTCGAGGTCGAGGGTGAGGTGGACGGAGCCGTCCTCGAAGCTGCGCTTCTGGGTGTACCCGGCGTCCCGGAACACCTTGATCATCTTATTGTTGGCGGGCAGGACCTCGGCCGCGAACCGCCGGATGCCGCGCTCCCGCGCCACTGCGGCGATGTGCTCCAGCAGGGCGGAGGCGATCCCGCGCCCCTGGTGGGCGTCCTGGACGAGGAAGGCGACCTCGGCCTCGTCGGCGGGAGCGCTGGCCGGGCGGCCCTGTGCGTTGATCCGGTCGTAGCGGACGGTCGCGACGAACTCGCCCCCGACCGTCATCGCGAGCCCCACCCGGTCCACGTAGTCGTGGTGGGTGAAACGATGGACGTCCTTGTCGGACAGGCGCGGGTAGGGCGCGAAGAAGCGGTAGTACTTCGACTCGTCGGAGACCTGCTCGTAGAAGCTGACGAGCCGGTCGGCGTCCTCGGTGGTGATGGGCCTGATGCGCGCGGTGCCGCCGTCGCGCAGCACCACGTCTGCTTCCCAGTGATCGGGGTAAGCGTGCTCCGACGAGGTCTGCATGGGCCAAGCGTACGGCCCAGTCACGGGTCGCGTGGGTGGTTGTGGACAGGCACGCTGAGAGGGCTCCGCGGGGCCCGTGACCACCATCCGGACGCCGACGGAAGCACGCCGGACCGCATGAGAGACTGGTCTAGACAACCCGTTGAGACTTGAAGGGCAACACCATGGCTGAGCGTCGCGTCAATGTCGGCTGGGCCGAGGGCCTTCACGCCCGCCCCGCTTCCATCTTCGTTCGTGCCGCGACGGCCGCCGGCGTTCCGGTGACGATCGCCAAGGCCGATGGCAACCCCGTCAACGCCGCCTCCATGCTGGCCGTGCTGGGCCTCGGCGCGCAGGGCGGCGAGGAGATCGTGCTGGCTTCCGACGCGGAAGGCGCCGACGCCGCGCTGGACCGCCTGGCCAAGCTTGTGGCCGAGGGCCTCGACGAGCTGCCCGAGACGGTCTGACCCGCCGACGCGATTCCGGCACTCCCGCCCGTCCGGAGGTGCCCGCGAGAACCACGGCGAAGCCGCGGCGTTCCGTAACTGAGGAACCCGCGGCTTTATCCGTTCCTGCTCCGTCTCGGCACAAATGAATTCCGGCGCGCCGAAAGCAGGGCCCGAGAAGACTCTCGAATAAACCCTTTCTTGTATACGGCTCGATTGTTAATTACGGACGCTCGCAATGTTTACGGAATGTTGCGAAGTCCTCACCCGACCCGGGCGTCGCAGCCGGTGCGCGGCCGCCGCCTTTTCCACGTGGAGTGCCGTGAGGGCCCGGGCCCTTTCCACGTCCCCGCGCGCCACCGCGTCCACGATCGCGCCGTGCTCGGCCCAGGACTCGACGGGCACGGCCGGCTGGTCGACGGCGTACATCCAGGCGATCTTGTGCCGCAGCTGGGTCAGCAGAGCCGTCAGCCCAGGGCTGCCGCAGGCCTGCGCGAGCGTCTCGTGGAACCAGGCGCCCAGGGAGCGCAGGTCCTCGCCCTGCCCGCGGCGTGCTCTCTCCTGACCGAGCCTCACCAGGCCGCGCAGCACCTTGAGATGGGCCTCGGTGCGCCGCTGGGCGGCACGCGCGGCGCCGAGCGGCTCCAGCAGCATGCGGATCTCCAGCAGATCGGCCGCCTCCTGCTCGGTGGGCTCGGCGACGTGCGCGCCGGCGTGGCGGCGGGTGACGACGAAGCCCTCCGACTCCAGGGTCCGCAGGGCCTCGCGGACCGGGACGCGGGAGACCCCGTAGCGTCGCGCGAGGTTCTCCTCGGTGAGCCGACTGCCCCGCTCGAACACACCGGAGACGATGTCGTCGCGGATCGCTGTGCATACAGAGTGCGCGGGAATGCGCATGTCCGAACCTCCGCTTTGATCCACGCGAAACGCAGCCGATTGACTCGTGTCCGGTGACTCTATTCCAGTCGACGGGATTTTCCGATGGCCGACCGGAATCCATGGATATCTTTTGGCCGGAAACGACGTAATACGATCGCCGCGTCGCGCGTCGCCTGACCGCCGGAGGCGGCCCGCAGCGCGAGACGCGGGCCGTCAGGACACAACCGAGGCCCACGGCTCGCATCCGGCCACAGGCCAAGGGACGGCCGCGGAGACCGCAGTACAGCCGCCCCCGGCAGCGCCAGAAAACGGCCGTCGGACACAACCAGGGCTGCCAGGGATCCCGCCGACCGAGCGGGCGGGACCGCTTCGCGGTCGGGACGAGCGGTGCCGGACGCCGAGCGGAGTGAACCCACCGGCGGCGGAGGTGAGGCTGCCGGGCGTCGGAGGCGCTGTCACCGAAGCGCGAAGACCCCCGGCGTACGCCGGGGGTCT
>NZ_JBSFUR010000059.1:0-29112 GCF_053591895.1 Streptomyces sp. NPDC002867
CCCGACCGCGCCTTGAAGAACGCGTGGGACGCGGCGAAGGGCGACCCCGCCGAATTCCTCGGCCGCCTCGTCCCCGAAATCCTCGGCACCAAGGGTGCGGGCGTCGTCAAGGGCGTGGCCACAGCGGGCCTGCGCAGTGGCGCGAAGCACGCGGTCACCGAAGCCGCCGAGTCAGGTGCGCGCAAGGCCCTGGACGACCCCGCTCAGACCTCCCGTCCCAAGGACGCCGTCGAGAGCGACAACACGGACCCGATCGACCTCGCCACCGGTGTGATGTACCTGCCGCAGACGGACATCCGTCTGCCGGGCTCGCTGCCGCTCTCCTTCAGCCGCCGGGTGGCGTCCGACTACCGGGCCGGGCGCTGGTTCGGACCGTCCTGGTCCTCCACTGCCGACCAGCGGCTGGAGATCCACCCAGAGGGCGTCATCTTCGTCTGCGAGGACGGTCTGCTGCTGTCGTACCCGCATCCGGCGCCGGGCGTCCAGGTCATGCCGAGCCACGGCCCGCGCTGGCCGCTCGACCGCGACATCGACGGCGACTACACGATCACAGACCCGGATGTCGGCCGCGTGTGGCACTTCACCACGCGCCACGACGACGTGGCCCTCCTCGCGCAGATCGACGACCGCAACGGCAACTGGATCACCTTCGAGTACGACACGTCCGATGCGCCGACCTCGATCGTCCACCATGGCGGGTACCACCTGAAGCTCACGATCAGCGACGGCCGGATCACCGCCCTGTACCTGGCAGGGGCGGCTGCCGACGGCTCGGACCAGGAGATCCTGCGCTACGGCTACACCGACGGCCACCTCACCTCCGTCACCAACTCGTCCGGACTGCCCCTGCGGTTCAGCTACGACGAGCGCGGCCGCGTCACCTCGTGGACCGACACCAACGGCAGCGCGTACACGTACGAGTACGACGACCAGGACCGCTGCACCGCCGAAGGCGGCGCGGCCGGCCACATGGCCCTGCGGCTCGCCTACAGCGACCCGGACGCGAAGACCGGCCTTCGCGTCACCACCGCGACCACCAGCAGCGGCGCGGTCCGCCGGTACGTCGTCAACGACGCCCACCAGGTCATTGAGGTGACTGACCCGCTCGGCGCGGTCACCCGCTACGAACGTGACCGCTACAACCGGCTCCTCAGCCAGACCGATCCGCTCGGCCGCACCGCCCGCTTCACGTACGACGAATCGGGCCGCCTGACCACCGTGGTGCGTCCCGACGGCCGCGAAGCCACCGCGGAGTACAACCAGCTCGGGCTCCCGACCCGCGTCGTGGACCCGGACCGGACGGTCGTCCGGCAGGACTACGACGAACGCGGCAACCCCACCAGCGTGACAAGCCCGTCCGGCACCGTCACCCGCTACACGTACAACGATGCCGGGCACGTCACCGCCGTCACGGACGGCCTTGGAAACACCACCTGCATCCGCTGCAACGCTGTCGGGCTGCCCGTCGAGGTCACCAACCCCCTCGGCGCGACCACCCAGATCGATCGGGACGCCTTCGGACGACCGGTCACGCTCACCGACCCGCTCGGTGCGGTCACCCGCCTGGAATGGACGCCCGAGGGCAAGCTCGCCCGCCGCATCGACGCCGACGGCAGCGAGCAGTCATGGATGTACGACGGCGAGGGCAACTGCCTCACCCACACCGACGCCATGGGGCAGGTGTCCCGCTTCGAGTACACCCACTTCGACCTCATGAGCGCCCGCACGGGCCCGGACGGCGTTCGCTACGAGTTCAGCCACGACCACGAGCTGCGCCTCACCCAGGTCCTCAACCCGCAGGGCATGACGTGGGACTACGCGTATGACGCGGCCGGTCACCTCATATCCGAGACCGACTTCGACAACCGGACACTGTCGTACGAACGGGACGTGGCCGGCCGCCTGACCGCTCGCACCGACGCACTCGGTCAGACCATCCGCTATGAGCGCGACGAACTGGACCGCGTCGTCCGCAAGGACGCCGCCGCGGCGGTGACGACGTTCGCCTACGACTTCACGGACCAGCTCGCGGAAGCGGTCAACGCGGACGCCACGATCACGTATCTCCGCGACCGCTATGGCCGCCTCGTCTCCGAGACCGTCAACGGCCGCACGATGTCGTTCACGTATGACGAACTCGGCCGCCGCACCGGCCGCACGACCCCGACCGGAGCGGTCAGCACCTGGACCTACGACGCCGCGGGCCGCCGCACCTCGCTCAGCACCTCCGGCTGGACCCTCACCTTCGAACACGACGCCGCGGGCCAGGAGATCGCCCGCCAGATCGGGGACACCGTCACCCTGTCATGCCAGTACGACGTGATGGGCCGCCTCACCAGCCAGCACGTAACGGGCGCGGGCCGCAGCATCCAGCGCCGCGACTACACCTACCGCGCCGACAGCCACCTGATCGGCCTCGACGACCAGCTGGCGGGGGCGAAAACCTTCGACCTCGACGCTGCGGGCCGCGTCACGGCGGTCCACGCGGCGGGCTGGGCGGAGCGCTACGCCTACGACGAGGCGGGCAACCAGACCCAGGCGTCCTGGCCGGCGGCGCACCCGGGCCAGGAGGCGGTCGGCACCCGCGAGTACACCGGCACGACCATCACGCGCGCGGGCAGCATCCGCTACGAACACGACACGCTGGGCCGTATCACGTTGCGGCAGAAGACACGGCTGTCACGGAAGCCGGATACGTGGCGGTACGAGTGGGACACCGAGGACCGCCTTGCGGCCGTAACCACCCCGGACGGCACCCGCTGGCGCTACGTCTACGATCCACTCGGTCGGCGCATCGCCAAGCAACGAATGGCTCCAGACGGGGGAACGGCCTTGGAGCGGATCGATTTTACGTGGGATGGCACCACACTGTGCGAGCAGACAACAGAAGGGGCCGAACTCCCCTACCCCGTCACTCTCACCTGGGACCACAGTGGAGTCAAGCCGCTCGCCCAGGCAGAACGCATTCACTCGCAGAACGCCCCTCAAGAGATAATCGATGAGCGCTTCTTCGCGATCGTTACCGACCTGATCGGCACACCACATGAACTCATCGACGAGTCGGGTGAAGTTGCTTGGAGGACCCGCAGCACCCTGTGGGGAGCGGCCGCCTGGGGAAGTTCAAGTACGACGTACACGCCTCTCCGGTTCCCCGGCCAGTACTTGGATCCCGAAACAGGCCTTCACTACAATTTCCACCGGCATTACGACCCCTACACGGCCCGGTATCTCACGACCGACCCGCTCGGGCTCTCACCCGCACCCAACCCGTCGACCTACGTCCACAATGTTCACGCCTTGGCCGATCCTCTGGGCCTGGCTCCGTACGAGAATCAGCTGCCGAATGAACTTGCTGGAGAACTTGCGGATGCTGAACGCCTAGGTGTGAAACCGCTCAGGGTCGGGGACGACGGCTTCGATGAAGCCATTAACAGTGGCACAGTAAAGTGGGCCGTGAATGAAAATGGTGATCTGTTGGTCATCCCTAAACATGTGAACGGTGTCGAACTGAAACACCCAGTGCTTACCGAAGGTGGCCCAGTACGTGCAGCGGGAGAGGCGGAAATAGCTGGGGGGCAAGGCTCATATTTCGGCATGGGGCTGAATAATAATAGCGGTCACTACAAGCCTTCGATCGAAAGTCTAGAGATAGGCAGGGAAGCGTTTGAACGCGCCGGAATCCCATTCCTCTGAGCCCCCTCGTGAAGGAGCTCAATCACGTTCCATGGAATTTTCTCGCTTTTCACTCGAAGAGCTGGAGAGAATCCCCCTGCGTGCCGATATGGCAGATCCCCCTCTCGACTGGGAAACACTACGCGAATTGTGCGTAGGGAGGATGCAGCAAAGTCACCTCGCAGTCGACGACCGGATCCGCTGGGCGCATCTCGCGTTGGCCGCCATTTCGGGGAAGTATGGAGTTTTCACAGACCTCAAGAAGGTCGCCGAGGAAGTTCGCGTGCGGTCGTACATGATTCGAGAGTTCGGAGTGAGCGAATCCGATGAAGCGAGGAGCCCAACGGCACTTTGTTCGTATGTGATCCAGCACCTTAAAATGGGGCGAGCCGACGTCGAACGGATGGCCATGGATTGGCCTGCTCTGGAAAAATCCCAGATGCTGCACTTGAGGAGGATTAAAAACGTCCTGACTCCGGTGCGAGAGATTGAGAGCCTTCTCGACGTGGACGATCCACTCTTGCAGGAGATTACGGCGTGGATCTTGCTTCAGCCGAAGCTCCCTTAGCGGAGGCGAACGCCTCATGGAGGGGCAGCTCCATTACTGTTGGCGATCTGGTCACTCGTGCGCCGAAGGAGACGCCGATCGGTGCAGACGTTGGTCGGGGCGACGGTCGGAAATTGGCCGGTCTCCGGCAAGACTGGGTCGACGTGTAGCCCTATTGCCGGTCGGCGGGTTCATCCACGCCTACGGAAACAGATGAACGGTGGGCGCTGACGTGGTCGAACTCGCCGGCCCGTACACCTCGTGCGACGCGATTACGCATGCGGCGAACTTACGTTCAATCTTGTCCCCGAGTGGGTCGTGGTCGGAGCAGCGTTTCAGCTGCACCGGCTGGCCGCGGAGCCGAGCCTGGCGGAGGAGTGGGCAGAGCGCATGGGCGTGGAGTTTCCCCGTTACCTTGCCTGGGACCAGTTGCGTGCCGAGCTGCGGCGGGTCGCGCCGACTCTCCATCTGACCACCCGGGAGCAGGGCGGGTTCGTCGAGTACCGAGCTCCGGCGTCGAACGTCTCCGTGCTGGTAGTGGACGAGCCCGGAGACGAACGCGGATATCGGGTCGGGCACCAGGATGTGTGGAGCGTGAGCGTCTGGGGGGCGGTCCAGCTCGATTGATACGCGCCTCGGGCGCATCATCCCGAGGGGAGCGACGGATGGAAGGCCCCGTCATAGAAGGAGGTACGGTGCTGGGACTTCTGGGCTTCTTCGACGAACTCGACGACCTCCCCGGTCGGCCGAACGGATCCATCCGTGAAGCCGTCCGGCCCGGCGGTGAGCCGGACGAGGCGGGCCTGGTGGCTTACCTGGATGCCGGCCACGTCCTCATCGATGTCATGGAAGCGGGCCACGACGTCATCAGAGATGCCCCCGCTGGTTACCGCAGAGTTCGCCCCCCACTACAACGAGACCATGCCCCTCGTCGGCTGGGCCTCGACCGTCCCGTGGCGAGCAACTGCAGCCGTGCTTGAACCCGAACCGCGAAAGGTCACAGGCAAGGCCGCATTCGACGCGGTGATGCCGGCCCGGGAACGAGACCGGCCGCACGGCAACTGGACCAAGCCTCGCAAGCCGAGGAGGGCATGAGCCACACCACCAGCAAGGTCACGATGCAGGGGTTTGCGTGGCTGCCGGGCGATTACTGGCAGCGGCCGAAGTGGTCGAACTCTCCCGCGCGTACGCCCCTCACGAACGCGGCCCACTTCTCGTCCGTCGTCGTGACGACCCCGCCCACGCGGACGAGGCCGTCCGGGGTGTGGGTGACGTCTATGTGCGGGCTCGGCGCGCCGGTCTTGAGGGCGTGGGTGAGGGCGGCGAAGGCGGCGGGGGTGGTGTGGAGTATCGCCCCGTCAGGGTCGCCGCTCTCGGTGAGTCTGACGCCCGAGGCGTCCGCAGCAACGTTTACGCACGCCTCTCCTTGCGCGCAGTACGAGGACTTCTGCCAGACGTGCGAGGCCATCGGGCTCCCTTTCACAGGCTGTCCGCGAGTTCGCGGATGAAGGTCCGGGACTCGTCGGGATCCAGGGCGAGTGACTCCAGACGGGCGAAGAGTTCGCGGTACTGGGCGAGTTCATCGGCTCCGTCGACGAACGCTGTGCCGTGCGACTGGTCCAGCTGAACGGTGTCGAGCTGGGGCACAGGACCGTGTACGTAGTTGATGGTCTGTCCGGACCCGGGATATGAGCCGGTGGCGAAGGGGACGACCCTGATGGTGACGTGGTCGAGCCTGCCTGCCTTCAGCAGGTGCTCCAGCTGCGTCCGGGCGACGTCAGGCCCGCCGAACTGCATGCGCAGCGCGGCCTCATGAATGATCGCCTGGTAGGGCATCGGCTCTGCCCTGTAGAGGACAGCCTGGCGCTTCATCCGATGAGAGATCCGGTGCTCGATGTCGGGAGGCGAGAGCTCGGGGATCGCCTGGCGGAAGATCTCGCGTGCGTGCTCGGGCGTCTGCAGGAGCCCGGGGATGTGCGCCGTGTGTGCGGTGCGAAGCCGTGTGCCGTGGTGTTCCAGCTCGGCGAGGTCGAGCAGGCCCGTGGGAAGAATGTCTCTGTACTCCTCCCACCAGCCCCGGGATCTGTCCTCCGCCATAGTGGCGAGAGCGTCGATGAATGCGTCGTCGGCGCATGAGTAGATGTCCGCCATGGCGCGGATGCGGGCCGCGCTGACGCCGAAGCGTGCGGTCTCCACGTTGCTCAACTGGCCCTGGCCCACGCCCAGCAGCCGGGCGGCTTGCGTCGAGCTGAGGCCGGTGCGTTCCCGGAGCCGGCGCAGCTCGGAGGCGACGCGGATGCGTCGGGCGGTGGGAGCTGCCCTCCCGGCCATGCGGCACCCCTCATTCGGTCATCAGTACGTGGTGCCACTCCCAGGAGGGAAGATTGGCACCAGATCTCCTGCAAGCGGTGCAAGTTGTACTTGCGCGAGCCTAGCCTGCATGTCAGGCCACCCGCCTGGAAGCACCCCGCTCGACGGAGCGACCTGGTCACAAGGCACCCGCATTCCCGCGACAACTCGCACTCCGTCGAGGAGACTTCCATGACCACCGTAGCCCCGCCCTGGACCTACGCCCTCCAACTCCCGCAGGATGCCCGCGCACCCGGTATCGCCCGCCACACCCTCCGTGCCGTCCTCCACGCGCACCGGCTCGGCGCGCTCGTCGAGATCGCCGAGCTGCTCGCCTCCGAGCTCGTCACCAACGCCCTCCGGCACACCGACGGTCCGTACGGGCTCCGGCTGCGGGCGCCCGAGCGGGGGCGGCTGAGGCTCGGGGTGTGGGACACCTGTCCCGACATCCCGGCGCCCTTCGAGGGGCTGCCGCGGCGGCCCGCGCCGGATGCGGAAGGCGGCCGGGGGCTCTGCCTCGTCGCCGCGTGCGCGGACGCGTGGGGTGCGACCGCGCTGCCGCGGGGCGGGAAGCTGCTCTGGGTGGAACTGGGCGGCGGTGCGCGGTGATCGGGCGACTGCTGTCCCGCACCCCTCACGAGGTCGCGCGCCTGATCTCGCGGATGACGGACTTACGCGTCGAGATCCTCGCCGGCAGCCTGGTGCTCTCCCGGGCCGACTGCGCGACCCGTACGGCGGCCGTCCGGCACCTCGCCGCCGGGATCGCCCCCGGGGCAGCGGTTCTCGAGGGCGTGTCCCTACGCATGCCCAGGGACCAGGACGACTTCGTGTCGCCCGACCTCGTCGTCCCGGCTCCCGGCAGCGATCCGCCCATGGACGGCATGGTGCGCACGCAGGACGTCGAGGTCGTGCCCCGGGAGGAGAAGACCCGGGAGTTCGGCCGGAAGAGCGACTGGTATGCCGTCGCCGGAGTCCGTGCCCTCCTGGTCGTCGACCCGCGCCACGGCACGTGGGCCCTGCACACCAGCCCGTCGAACGGCAGCTATCAGGACACTCTGCCGGGCACGTACGGCGAGGAGATCCCGCTGCCGGACCCGCTCGCCCTGTCCGTGGCCACCGGTGAACTGCCCCTGTACGGGGACGGGGACAATGCCCGGCCCCGCTGACGTCCTCCGGTCTACCAGCGGTGAGCCACGTCCACGATCAGGTGGTCGGCGGACCGGAGCACCCGGAAGGGCAGCTTGGCGCGGACGCCCAGGGCGACCTGCGTCTGGCCCTCGGAGCTCGCGCCGAACCTGGTGTCCTTGAACGTCCTGTAGCCCGTGACGTTCACGCCCGGCAGCCGCTTGCCGGCCTTCCCGAGGTAGGTCGGCTCGAGCGTCGCCGGGTCGTAGCTCGGGGCGGAGACGTAGACCTGCAGAACGGCTCCACCGCTCACCGGGATCCGCTCACCGGAGCCGTCCTGGTGGAACGTGTCGACGTAACCGACGTGGTAGCCGGTCCTGCGCGCCGTCCCGTCGATGTCGAAGACCATGCGGTCGTAGCAGGCGTGCCGGCTGGTCCTGACGTTCTTCAGCGGCCCGGGCTCCGACTCCGTGGCCGACTTCGCGCCGCTGCCCCATACGGTCGAGCAGGCGGTTCCCGTGGCGGCTTTGCCCGCCATCGCGGTCGCGGTACTGGTCACGGCGTCGGCCTTGTCCGCCTGGCCGCTCGCGGAGCAGGCCGTGCTCACCAGCCCGGCGCCCGTCAGCGCGAGCGCCGCGGCGACCGTCGTCAACCGTCGCATGACGTACCTCCAAGAAGAGCCGAATGCAGGTGCACGAGGTACGACGGCCGGGCCGGCGAGGCCGTTGCACCGCCGCGTGCTTTTCGGCCATGTGGTCAACCCTCCTCAGTGCAACGGGAGTTGACTAGGGTGACGGGCGTGACCGACAACGCGCGCGCTCTCGACCGCATCGACACGTCCCGGCCCCACACCGCCCGGATCTGGAACTACTGGACAGGCGGCAAGGACAACTACCCCGTCGACCAGGAGGCCGGCGACCAGATCCGAACGCTGCACCCGGGGATCGGGGAGTACGCGCTCGCCGACCGGCGGTTCCTCGGGCGGGCCGTGCGGTACCTGGCCGGTGAGGCCGGGATCCGGCAGTTCCTCGACATCGGCACGGGGCTGCCCAGCGCCGACAACACCCACGAGGTGGCGCAGCGCGTCGCGCCCGAGTCGCGGATCGTGTACGTGGACAACGACCCGCTCGTCCTCGTGCACGCCCGCGCCCTGCTCACCAGCAGTCCGGAAGGCGTCACGGACTATCTCGACGCCGATCTGCGGGACGTGGACACGATTCTGGAGCGCGCGGCGAAAACGCTGGACCTGAGCCTGCCCGTCGGACTGATGCTGCTCGGCGTCGTCATCTTCGTCGAGGACGACGAGGAGTCGTACGCCCTGGTGCGCCGGCTCATGGACGCTCTGGCGCCCGGCAGCCACCTCGTCCTGTCCCACACGATCACCAGCCCCGCGATGCCGGACGTGGACACAGCGGTCGCGTTCTGGAACGAGCACGGTACGCCCCGCCTCACGCAGCGCACCCCGGACCAGCTCACCCGCTACTTCGAGGGGCTCGACCTGCTGGAACCGGGCATCGTCTCCTGCAACCGCTGGCGCCCGGACGCGGGAGACCCCGCGATGCCGGAGGAGGTCGCCATGTTCGCGGGCGTGGGACGCAAGGCGTAACGGCACGGCGGGTGTCAGCGGGGGCCGATGAACAGACTCTGGGCGCTGCGGCCGATCGGTCCTTTCTCGTCGTGGAGCCGGGCATCGGCCAGGCCGATGCCCGCCTCGTCCACGCTGGTGCGTGCCTCGACGCAGACCCACTCGCCCACCGGGTGGCGGTGCAGATGGACCGTCAGGTCGGGGTTGATGAACAGATGCCGGGAGAAGTCCAGGACGTTGCTCATTCCGTTGCCCGAGTCGGCGGCGACCAGGACGCGGTCCAGGGGGCGGGTCTCCTCGTCGGCGATCAGCGGCACGCGCATGCGCATCCAGCACGTCGCAGGTCCCTGGTCCAGCCAGGATCCCTCGGCGAACCGGGTCTCCATCGCCGTGTGGTAGCCGATGTCCCACGGGATGCCGAAGAAGGGCGTGGCGGCGGTGTCCTCGGGCGAGGGGAGGAGCGGGCCCTCCGCGACGGAGGGGCCCGGCTCCTCGGTGGTCCGCACGCGCAGCGCCCTCGCCAGCATCACGGGTGCGTCCGCGCCCTCGGGGGTCAGCGTGGCCTCGGCGACCTCCACGCTCCTGCCGGAGCGCACGACCGACGCGGCGACGGTCAGGGGGCGTATCGGCACCGGGCGCAGGATCTCGTACGTGATCCGGGCGAGCCGCATGTCGGTGCGCGCGCCGGGGCGTTCCTCCAAGGAGCGGCCGAGGAGCGCGGCGGGCGGGCCGGCGTGCTGGGAAGCGGCGTCCCACGGGCCACGGGTGTGTTCGGTGGGCGCGTAGCGGTCCTCGGAGAGTCGCTCGAAGAACGCCTGGAGGTCCGTCATGCGGGGCCGCCTTCCCTGACACCTCGGGGATGGGTGTACGGCACACGCTACCTGCCGGTAACCGGATGCTCCAGAGGCCGGTGGTACGCGAAGGGTCCCGCGTGACCCCTGCGGGTGACGCGGGCCCCCTCCTGGCGGCTCCGGGCTTCAGCCGGAGACGACCATGTAGCCGAGCAGGGCGACCGCGATGCCCAGCAGCGCGATGAACGTCACCGTGGCGGCGGTGCCGCCGGCGTCGTCGCGGCGCCCCTGCCGGCGTGCGGCAACAGCCTCCTTCAGGCCCCCGTTCTGCGTGTCCTCCGTGCCCGGCGCGTCGGTCACGATCGCAGAGTTCTTCACGTGTGCTCCTGTATTGCTGGCCCCGCCGTGGTCGCCGGAGGGGTCTGACCTCAGCCTTCCTGGCTGCATTACACAGAGTAGCGGCAATTGGTCCAGACCACTTGCGCGGGTATGTGTCCGCGCGACCGGCGCCGGCCGCACTGCCGCTGCCCCACCCGCGACCGTAAGCCCTGCCCCTGGGGGCGACGCTCTTTCACGCCAAGCGCCCTGCTACGGAGTGGAGTTGGCCCAGGCACCTGGCGTGACCGCCGGCGCGTGGGCCGGTGTCCGGTGGCGCGCCGATGCGGTTCGGACGGGGGGAGTCGTCCACCCCCGGAACGACGCACCGGCCACCTACACTGACACCGGGCGTACTGCCGTGGGGTGAAAGGTGGTTGACGGTGCGTAAGGCGTGGCTGATCGCGGGTGCGTCCGTGGGGCTGTGTCTGAGCTTCGTCGCGCTGCTCGTCGTCGGTACCTACTCGGCGGCCGCCGGCCTGTTCGGCGGGGGCGTCAAAGGCGGCGCGGTCGCCCTCGCGAAGGGGGCCGTGCCCGCGCGCTACCAGCCGCTGGTGCAGAAGTGGGGAAATCTGTGTCCCGCCATCAACCCGGCCCTGCTCGCCGCCCAGCTCTACCAGGAGAGCGGCTGGAACCCGAAGGCGCAGAGCCCGGCCGCCGCGCAGGGCATCGCGCAGTTCATCCCGGGGACGTGGGCCACGCACGGGATAGACGGTGACAAGGACGGCGACCGCGACGTGTGGGACCCGGCCGACGCGATTCCGTCCGCCGCTTCGTACGACTGCGAACTGGCCGGATATGTTCGCAAGGCGCCCGGTGATCCGACCGACAACATGCTGGCCGCCTACAACGCCGGTGCGTACGCGGTCATCAAGTACGGCGGCGTCCCGCCGTACCGCGAGACGCAGAACTACGTGAAGGTCATCCGGAGTCTGGAGAAGAGCTTCGCGCGGCCCGTCGGCAAAGTCGAGCCGTCGCGCCAGGCCGCAGGGGCCATCTACTTCGCGCAGCGGAAGCTCGGCACCAAGTACCTGTGGGGCGGCAACGGCACGCCCGAGCAGGGCGGTCGTTTCGACTGCTCGGGCCTCACCCAGGCCGCGTACCGGACGGTGGGCATCGAGCTGCCGCGCGTGGCCAACGACCAGTACAACGCCGGCCCGCACCCCTCGCGCGAGGAACTGCTCCCGGGCGACCTGGTCTTCTTCTCGGACGACCTGACCAACTCGCGCGCGATCCGGCACGTCGGCATCTACGTCGGCGGCGGGTACATGATCAACGCTCCGTACACCGGCGCGGTGATCCGGTTCGACAAGATCGACACTCCGGACTACTTCGGCGCTACCCGCGTCACGAAGGAGGGTGCGGCGGCCCTGCCGACCGATCTGCCGGCAGCGTGAGACAGCTGCCCGGTGGCTGGAATGCGACTGCTCAGTCGGGGCTCTGAGCTGCGACGACGTGTCACTCTTCGATAACGTCATGGTGATCGTTCGGTGGAGAGTGGAACGACACCGGGGAGCATGTCGTTCCCTTGACAGGGACGGCCGCACTGACCATGCAGCACACCGGACTGACCACGGGGGTTGGCAGAGCGGCGCACAGGCACGTGCGCCGGTGGCACAAGGCAAGGGGCCGCGGCAGATGTCTGGACTCGCAATCGGGTTCCCCCTGACGGAGACGAGGGGCGGGACGAACCCCGACGTCGGCCTGCTCTACGACATCAACGGCATGGCCAAGGACGCACCCGACTGGTTCGACCGGACCATGGAGCTCGTCGGCGAGTACGGCATCGTGCTCGGCCTGGTGCTGGTCACCCTCTGGTGCTGGTGGAGCGTCCGCAGGCGTGGCGACGCCGACGACTCCGTCGCCGCCGTCGCCGGACTGGTCTGGACGCCGCTCGCGGCCGGGATCGCCCTGCTGGTCAACATCCCGATCCGCGGATTCGTCGAACGGCCGCGGCCGTTCGTCGACCACGAGGGCCTGGAGGTCCTCGTCGCGGGCAAGACCGACTTCTCCTTCGTCAGCGACCACGCCACGCTGGCGATGGCGTTGGGCGCCGGACTCTTCATCGCCCACCGCAAGTTCGGTCTCGCCGCCCTCGCCCTCGCCGTTGCCGAGGGCTTCTGCCGCGTGTACATGGGCGTGCACTACCCGACCGACGTCATCGGCGGCTTCGCGCTCGGCACCGCCGTGACCCTGCTGCTCGCCCCGCTCGCCCTGGCGCTGCTCACTCCGCTGGTGTCCGCGGTCGCCGGATCGCACCGCCTGTCCTGGCTCGTGCGCTCCCGGAGGGCCCCCGGCACCGCACTGGTCACGGAGCCGCTGGACATCCCGGAGTCGCGTACGGAGGAGGCGGGAGCGGGCGAGAACGGGCTGGCGGCGTAGGCCTCTTCGGCGGCAGGCGTCCTCACAGGCCCTGCGGCTGGGCGAAGAGCCGGTCCGGGTCGTACTGCCGCTTCACGCGCGTGAGCCGGTCCGCCGCGGGACCGTAGTAGGCCCGGCGCCAGTCGCGCAGGTTCGGGTCCGGATAGTTCTGGTACGCCGCGCCCGACGCGTACCGCCGCATCGACGCGTGGGCGTCCCTCAGCCAGGACTGCTGGGCCGCGCCGGAGGTGCCCGGCCGCCAGGCGGCGATGTACTGGGCCAGCATCCGCGAACGCCGGTGCACGAACGACGTCGCCAGCGGGTCCACCCGGTTCACCGCGCCGCCGAGCGCGGTCAGCGCGATCGAGCCGCCGCCGCCCCGGCCCGCCGGGATGCGGGTGAACCCCTCGGCCGCCGCGATCAGCGCCTGCACCCCGGCCGGCGTCAGGTCGCGGTCGAAGAAGTCGGACGCGGCCGCGTACGTCTCGCGCGGCAGCGCACCCTTCTTGCCGCGGCCCGGGGTGGTGCCGGGCAGGCGGCACTGCTCGTCCGTCAGGGAGAGGCAGCCCGCGTAGGCGAGCATCGCGTCCAGATAGCTGCGCGGCCGCAGCGCCACCGAGGACGCGGGCGAGCCTGCGGAATCGGCGAGCCGGTCGAGGGCATTGCGCAGGTCGCTCTCGCGGCCGAGCGTGAAGGCGGCGACGGAGAGCGTCGGACGTACGCCGCCCGGACCCGCGGCCAGGTGCAGCGACGACCAGATCTCGTCCGGCTGGGCCGGCCCCCAGCGCTGCCAGGCGGCGATGACGGCCGCGGCCCTCGACCAGGGCCAGGTCAGGTAGGCGGTGACGGTCTGCGGCGCCGGGTGCGTACGGAACCGGAAGCCGGTCACCACGCCGAAGTTGCCGTTCCCGCCGCCGCGCAGCGCCCAGAAGAGCTCCTTGTTCTCCGTGGCGCTCGCGGTCAGCGTCCTGCCGTCGGCGGTGACGAGCGTCGCCTCGGTCAGGCTGTCGCAGGTCAGGCCGTAGGCACGCGAGGTCACACCGTGGCCGCCGCCGAGTGTGAGGCCGGAGACGCCGACCGTGGGGCAGGAGCCCGCGGGGATCGTGCGGCCTCGGCGGGCGAGGGCCTTGTAGACGTCGACGAGTTTGGCGCCCGCGCCGATGACGCCGTCGGCGCCGATACGGTCCAGTGACGACACGTCGACGACGAGCCTGCCGTTGCCGGACGACCAACCGCCGTAGGAGTGGCCGCCGTTGCGGATGGACACCGGGACGCCGTGCGCCTTCGCGTACGCCAGGCACTCCTTGACGTCGTCCTCACCCGCGACGTACGCGACCGCGGCCGGCTTCTGACCGTCGAAGCGGGTGTTGTACAGCTGCCGGGCGCTCGCGTAGTCGGCGTCTCCCGGCCGGATCAGCTTCCCGTCGAGGCCGCGGCCGAGCGCGCTCCAGTCTGCGGGACCGGCCGGTGTCCGCGCGGCCGTCGGCGTGCGGACGGCGGCCGGGGCCGTGGTCCCGCTCGCCTCGGCGGCACCGCCGTCTCTGCGGTTGCAGGCAGCGGTGGTCACAGCGGTGGTGACAGCAACAACGGTGGTGAGCAGCGCACGCCGGTCCATGGGGCCTCCTGGGAGAGGAGACGGTACGGGGCCGGGCCGGGTTCCCGCGAGTCCTGCCAGGCGTCCAGGTGTGTCAGGAGGCGGTGGCGTGCGTACGGGCGTCCGTACGCGCCCGGTCGCGGGACCGTCGGGCGGGCCCCGACCAGCCGCAGCTGCAACGGGCGACGGCGAAGGAACCACGCTCGACGGTCGTGGTCAGGTGCGCCGGATTACCGACGGGCACGTCTTGCTGGGGCACCTGTCAACGGTACTGCGCCCCAGCGTGTCGCGATGCCCGGGGCCCGGCGTGACGAGGTGACCGGGCCGTCGTTATGCCAGGCGGGTGCCCACAGGCCCCTCGGGCCGAGGGGCGCGGGTGGGATTCGTCCAAGCAGCGGTCCGGCGTTGGGGGTTGGCAGGCGATGGTGGTGCAGCAGCACAGGCGCAGGGGCGGCGCGATCGCCGTCGCGGCGACCGTGGTGGGGGTGATGGCCGCCACCGGGTGCTCCGGCGCGGGTGCCGCCGAGGACAGCAAGGGCCGGGGCTCGGCCGAGGAGGTCCGCAGGGCGGCGGACGTACTGGCGGGGGCGAAGAGCTCCAGGGCCCGCACCTCGATGGAGATGGCGGCCGGCGGGACCCGGGTCACCATCCGCGGCGAGGGGGGATACGACTTCGCCCGGCGCATGGGCCGGCTCACTGTCGTCCTCCCGCCGGACCCCGCCGGTGATGCCGGGCACGAGCCGATCACGGAGCTGTTCACGCCGGGCGCGCTGTACATGAAGAACCGGGGCGCCGGGGTGCCCGCGGACAAGTGGGTACGGGTCGACACCACCACGCTGGAGGACGGGAACCTCGTCACCGGCGGCGCGACCGACCCGCTGGCCGCCGCCGAGCTGCTGCGCGGCACCGAGCAGGTGACGTACGTGGGGGAGACGGAGATGTCCGGCCGGAAGGTGCGGCACTTCCGCGGGACGACGGACATCGGCAGGGCGGCGTCGGCGGCACAGCCGCACGCGCGGGCGTCGCTGGCGGCGGCGGCGAAAGGGTTCACCAAGGACGTGGTCCCGTTCGACGCGTACCTCGACGAGTCGGGCCGGCTGCTCAAGGTGCGGCACCGTTTCACCTTCGCGAACGAGGGCCGGACGGTGGCGGTCACCTCGACGACCGTGCTGTTCGACTTCGGGACGCCGGTGGACGTACGGCTTCCGGCCGCCGAGGACATCTACTCCGGCAAGGTCAAGGCCTGAGCCTGGCCGGCGTGCGGGCGCCGGGCGGGTCGGCGCTCGGGCGTGCGCGCCGGCGTGAGGGCGGGGACGAGGGGCCCGGGAAGGCCAGGTTCCAAATGGTCCGGACGTGCCATGCGCGGTCTGTGTCCCGCTCCCTACGCTAGGGAACCGACATCGGCCGGAAGAGGTGATTGCACGTGGCTCCGCCCAGTACGACGACGGTCCAGGAGGACCACGTGGCCGTCGCCCTCGCCGAGATCGAACTGTGCGGCGAGCTGATGATCGCCGCGTCCGCCGCCGACGAGGACCGGCTCAGTGCCGACCGTATCGACGAGGTGCTGATGGTGGCGGCGGAGAGGCCGGCGGGGGCGCTCGGCGGGTGATGATCGCCACTCCCCGGTGACCGGAGCGTACGGATCAAGCCACTCGCGGCGCCCCGCGTCGCGCGGGCGACCACCGGGCAGGACAGGGCGAAACGGATCGAAACGGCCTGGTCAGGTGCGCAGCAGGCGGGCGATCGCCTTCGTCGCCTCCTCCACCTTGGCGTCCACCTCGTCGCCGCCCTTGACGGCCGCGTCCGCGACGCAGTGCCGCAGGTGCTCCTCCAGGAGCTGGAGGGCGAAGGACTGCAGCGCCTTGGTCGAGGCCGATACCTGGGTGAGTATGTCGATGCAGTAGACGTCCTCGTCGACCATCCGCTGCAGGCCCCGGATCTGCCCCTCGATGCGGCGCAGCCGCTTGAGGTGCTCGCTCTTCTGCTTGTGGTAGCCGTGCACGCCGTGGTCGTGGTCGGTGCCGGGGTCCGTGACCGGGGGGCCGGCCGCCTCGGTGGTCGTCATCGCGTCCTCCCGTTGTCCAGAAAGGGGTCGTATACCCCTCGTGGGTATATGGTAACGAATCGTGCGGGATCTCGTGGGGGTCTGTGCTGATCACGGTGGTTCATGGGCGACACTGGGACCTTGCCGGTTAGCCGTGGCCGGATGATGCGCCTAGCATCAGCCTGACCGAATCCAAAGCACCCCGAGGACCCCACGTGCGATTTCGTCTGACCCCCAGGGAGACGAGCTTCTACGACATGTTCGCGGCATCCGCGGACAACATCGTGACCGGCTCGAAGCTCCTGATGGAACTGCTCGGTGCGGAGTCCTCCGCGCGGGCCGAGATCGCGGAGCGGATGCGGGCAGCCGAGCACGCCGGGGACGACGCCACCCATGCGATCTTCCACCAGCTGAACTCCTCGTTCATCACGCCGTTCGACCGCGAGGACATCTACTCGCTCGCGTCGTCGCTCGACGACATCATGGACTTCATGGAGGAGGCCGTCGACCTCGTCGTCCTCTACAACATCGAAGAACTCCCCAAGGGTGTCGAGCAGCAGATCGAGGTCCTGGCGCGGGCGGCCGAGCTGACCGCCGAGGCCATGCCGCACCTGCGCACCATGGACAACCTCACCGAGTACTGGATCGAGGTCAACCGGCTGGAGAACCAGGCGGACCAGATCCACCGGAAGCTGCTGGCCCACCTCTTCAACGGCAAGTACGACGCCATCGAGGTGCTCAAGCTCAAGCAGATCGTGGACGTGCTGGAAGAGGCCGCCGACGCGTTCGAGCACGTCGCGAACACGGTGGAGACCATCGCGGTCAAGGAGTCCTGAGCTTCGTGGACACCTTTGCCCTGATCGTGACCATTGGTGTCGCGCTCGGATTCACGTACACCAACGGCTTCCACGACTCCGCGAACGCGATCGCGACCTCCGTCTCCACACGTGCCCTGACGCCGCGCGTGGCGCTGGCGATGGCCGCGGTGATGAACCTCGCGGGCGCGTTCCTCGGACAGGGCGTCGCCAAGACCGTCAGCGAGGGGCTCATCGAGACCCCGCACGGCGGCCGAGGCATGGGCATCCTGTTCGCCGCCCTCGTCGGCGCGATCGTGTGGAACCTGATCACCTGGTACTTCGGGCTGCCGTCCTCCTCGTCGCACGCGCTGTTCGGCGGGATGGTCGGCGCGGCGCTCGCGGGAGGGACGGAGGTGATCTGGACCGGGGTGGTCGAGAAGATCGTCATCCCGATGTTCGTGTCGCCGTTCGTGGGCATGATCGCCGGTTATCTGGTGATGGTCGCGATCCTGTGGATGTTCCGGAATGCCAATCCGCACAAGGCGAAGCGCGGTTTCCGCATCGCGCAGACGGTGTCGGCGGCCGGTATGGCCCTCGGGCACGGTCTGCAGGACGCCCAGAAGACCATGGGCATCGTGGTGATGGCCCTGGTCATCGCCGACGTGGAGAACGCGGGCGACCCGATCCCGATGTGGGTGAAGATCGCCTGTGCGCTGATGCTGTCGCTGGGCACGTACGCCGGCGGCTGGCGCATCATGCGGACGCTGGGCCGCAAGATCATCGAGCTGGACCCGCCGCAGGGGTTCGCGGCGGAGACGACGGGGGCGTCGATCATGTTCGGCTCGGCGTTCCTGTTCCACGCGCCGATCTCGACGACGCATGTGATCACCTCGGCGATCATGGGTGTGGGGGCGACGAAGCGGGTGAACGCGGTGCGGTGGGGTGTCGCGAAGAACATCGTGCTGGGGTGGTTCATCACGATGCCGGCGGCGGCGGCGGTCGCTGCGCTGAGCTACGGCGTGGTGTATCTGATCTTCGGCTGACGCCGGGGTGCTGTGTCGGGGCCCCTGCCGCTCTTCGGGGTGGCGGGGGCCTTTGTCTTTTCCCCACCCCGCCCCTTCCCGAACTGGGGCTCCGCCCCAGACCCGTGCCCCTGCGCCCTGGCGGGCGCGGGCTATTGGGGCTTCGCCCCGGGCTCCCTGGCCCGGGCCCGGCTTGGCGGGGCGGGAGCTTCGGGGGCCCGCCCCGGGCCTCTGGGTCCAGCCTTGGTGGGTGCGGATCGGGGGCTTTGCGCGGGCCCCGTGGCTCTGCGCCCTGGCGGGCGCGGGCCTCGGGCTTCGCCCCTCTGGTGGGCGAGAGCCTCGCAGGGCCGCCCACCTGGAAGACGCCAGTTCCGGGGCTTCGGCACAGCCGCGCCGCGGTTGAGGCATGGCGGGACATGCGTGGGCCCGCCCCCTGGGAGAGGGGGCGGGCCCGTCGTCTTGTGGGTGGCACCGCCATGCAGCACCCCAAGACGTCTTATCCGAAGCGTCCCGAGATGTAGTCCTCGGTCGCCTGGACGGACGGGTTGGCGAAGATCCGCTCGGTGTCGTCGATCTCGACGAGCTTGCCGGGCTGACCGACCGCCGCCAGGTTGAAGAAGGCCGTGCGGTCCGAGACGCGCGCCGCCTGCTGCATGTTGTGCGTCACGATGACGATCGTGAAGCGCTCCTTCAGCTCACCGATCAGGTCCTCGATCGCGAGCGTCGAGATCGGGTCGAGCGCCGAGCAGGGCTCGTCCATCAGCAGCACGTCGGGCTCGACCGCGATCGCGCGGGCGATGCACAGACGCTGCTGCTGACCGCCGGACAGACCGGAGCCCGGCTTGTTGAGGCGGTCCTTGACCTCGTTCCAGAGGTTCGCGCCCTTGAGGGACTTCTCGACGACGTCGCTCAGCTCGGACTTCTTGTAGTTCCCGTTCAGCCGCAGCCCCGCCGCGACGTTGTCGAAGATCGACATCGTCGGGAACGGGTTCGGCCGCTGGAAGACCATGCCGACCGTGCGGCGCACCGCGACCGGGTCGACACCGGAGCCGTAGAGGTTCTCGTCGTCCAGCATCACCTTGCCCTCGACGCGGCCACCGGGGGTGACCTCGTGCATGCGGTTCAGGGTGCGCAGGAACGTGGACTTGCCGCAGCCGGACGGGCCGATGAAGGCCGTCACGGAGCGGGGCTCCACCGTCATCGAGATGTCCTCGATCGCCTTGTGGGAGCCGTAGTAGGCGGTCAGGCCGCTGACGTCGATTCGCTTGGCCATGTCACTTCACTTCCAGAATGCCCCGCGTCGGCGGAGCCGATGTCGTGGCCTCAGCGGCCGGTCTTCGGGGCCTTCCAGCGGGCGATGCCGCGGGCGACCAGGTTGAGCAGCATGACGAAGGCGATCAGCACCAGGGCGGCGCCCCAGGCGCGGGCGATCGAGGCGTCCGTGCCGACCGCGTACTGCTCGTACACGTACAGCGGCAGGGAGGACTGGGCGCCTTCGAAGGGGTTCGGGTTGATCAGCTTCGTACCGAACACGAGCAGCAGCACAGGGGCGGTCTCACCCGTGACGCGCGCCACGGAGAGCATCACGCCGGTGGTGATGCCGCCGATGGCGGTGGGCAGGACCACCTTCAGGATGGTCCGCCACTTGGGCACGCCCAAGGCGAGCGATGCTTCGCGCAGCTCGTTCGGGACCAGCTTCAGCATCTCCTCGGTGGAACGGACGACCACCGGCATCATCAGGATCGCCAGCGCGATGGCGCCGGCGAAGCCGGAGGGGCCGAAGCCGAGCATCTGGTTCCACGTGGCGAGGACGAACAGGCCCGCGACGATCGACGGGATACCGGTCATGACGTCGACGAAGAAGGTGACGGCCTTCGCCAGCTTCCCGCGCCCGTACTCGACCAGGTAGATCGCGGTGAGCATGCCGATCGGAGCGGCGATCACCGTGGCGATCAGGACCTGCTCGATGGTGCCGAGCAGCGCGTGGTAGATGCCGCCGCCGGGCTGCGCGTCGAGCACGCCGTTCATCGAGTGACTGAGGAAGTAGCCGTCGACGACCTCGATGCCCTTGCTGATGGTCACCCAGGCGAGGGAGAGCAGCGGCACGACGGCCAGGACGAAGCACACCCAGACGACGCTGGTGGCGACGCGGTCCTTGGCCTGGCGGACGTTCTCCACCTTGGTCGTGATGACGAAGGTCGCGGCGACGAAGATCAGCGCGGCGATCAGGCCCCACTGGACGCGGCTGTGCCAGCCGGCGCCCAGGCCGATCCCGCAGCCCGCGGCGATCGAGCCGACCGCGATGGCCGCCGGTGCCCAGCGCGGCATGCGCGCGTGCGACAGGGGGGCGGTGCGCACGGCGGGCGCCGGACGCGTCTCCTCAATGACCTGGCTCATGCGTTGGCCCCCGAGTACTCCTTGCGGCGGGCGATGATCGCGCGGGCCGCTCCGTTGACCAGCAGGGTGATGACGAAGAGGACGAGGCCGGAGGCGATCAGCGCGTCACGGCCGAACTCGTCCGCCTCGTTGAACTTCGCGGCGATGTTCTGCGCGAACGTGCCGCCGCCCGGGTCCAGCAGGTGCCCGGAGATGATGAAGCTCGGGGACAGGACGACCGCGACGGCCATCGTCTCGCCGAGCGCGCGGCCGAGGCCCAGCATGGAGGCGCTGATGATGCCGGAGCGGCCGAAGGGCAGCACCGACATGCGGATGACCTCCCAGCGCGTGGCGCCGAGGGCGAGAGCGGCCTCTTCGTGCATCTTCGGCACCTGGAGAAAGACCTCACGGGTGACGTTGGTGATGATCGGAAGGATCATGATCGCCAGCAGGATGCCCACCGTGAACAGGTTGCGGGCGACACCCTCGCCGGTCTTGTCGAAGATGTAGGTCCAGCCGAGGTACTCGTCGAGCCAGCTGTTCAGGCCGTCGAGGTAGGGGACCAGGAAGATGGCGCCCCACAGGCCGTAGATGATGCTGGGGACGGCGGCGAGCAGGTCGACGAGGTACGCCAGCGGCGCGGCGACCCTGCGCGGCGCGTAGTGCGAGATGAACAGCGCGATGCCGATCGCGACCGGCACGGCGATGAGCATGGCGATGACCGAGCTCACGACCGTGCCGAAGGCCAGCACGGCGATGCCGAAGACCGGCGGGTCGCCCGCCGGATTCCACTCGGAGGCGGTGAGGAAGTTCGCGTCGTCCTTCGAGATGGCGATGCCGGCGCGGTACGCGAGGAATCCCGCGATCGCGGCCATGATCACCAGGAGGAAGATGCCCGCGCCCCGGGACATGCCCAGGAAGATGCGGTCGCCGGGGCGGAGCCCTCCTCGGGCGGTGCCCTCGGACGGCGGCGCGCCGGGCGGTGGGTTCTTGGTGGTGGTTGCTGTATCCATCTTCAGTCTCCGGTCTGCGGAGCCGTACGGCTCCAGGCGGCGGTGCACCGGATGCCGGGGCCGGCCCGCGGTGGCGGACCGGCCCCGGCCGGACGTCAGGCCAGGGTGGGGACGATCTCGCGGACCTTGGCCGCGATCTCGGCGGGCAGCGGCGCGTAGCCGGCCTCAGCGAGGACCTTCTGGCCCTCGTCGCTGACGGTGTAGTTGAGGAACGCCTTCAGGGTCGGCAGCGTCTCCGCCTTGTTGCCCTTGTCGCAGGCGATCTCGTACGTCACGAGGATGATCGGGTACGCGCCCTCGACCTTGGTCTTGTAGTCGAGGGACAGGGCCAGGTCGTTGCCGGTGCCCTTGATCTTGGCGGCGGCGATGGCCTTGGAGGCATTCTCGGTCGTGGCCTCGACCGGGGCCGCGGCGCCGGTGTTCAGCTTGATGGTGTCGATGGACTGCGAGGTCGCGTAGGACAGCTCGAAGTAGCCGATGGAGCCCTGGGTCTGCTTGACCTGGGAGGCGACACCGGAGGAGCCGTTGGCGGCCTGGCCACCGGGGGCCAGCCACGACTTCGACTTCGGGTCGTGCTTCCAGTCGGCCGGGGCGGCCTCGCTGAGGTACTTGTGCAGGTTCTGCGTCGTACCGGACTCGTCCGAGCGGTGGAAGGCCTGGATCTCGCTGTCCGGGAGCTTCGCGTCGGGGTTGAGCTTGGCGATGGCCTTGTCGTTCCACTTGGTGATCTTCGAGTCGAAGATCTTCGCCAGGGTGGTGGCGTCCAGGACCAGGTTGTCCACGCCGTCCAGGTTGTAGCCGATCGCGACGGGGCCGCCGACCATCGGCAGGTTGATGCCCTGGCCGCCCTTGCAGATCTTCTTGGACTCCTCGACCTCCTCCGGCTTCAGTGCGGAGTCGGAGCCGGCGAAGGCGACCTGGCCCTGGTTGAACTTGGTGATGCCGCCGCCGGAGCCGATGGCCTGGTAGTTGACCTCGACGCCGGAGCAGGCGGCCTGGAAGTTCTTGACCCACAGGTCCATGGCGTTCTTCTGAGCGGTCGAGCCCGCCGCGAGGAGCTGGCCCTTGGCGTCGTCGCACTTGATGTTCGACGCGGCGCCGGTCTTCTCGCCGGGGGTGGGCGCGGTGTTGTCGTCCGAACCACACGCCGTGAGGACCAGGGCGCCGGACAGGGCGAGGGCACCGAGCGCGGTGGCGCGAAGCCCGTTCTTGCGCTGAAGCTTCACTTTCGGGTGTTCCTTCCAGTTGCCGCGATCGCGTGCGGCGTGCGTCGGGGTGGGGGGACCGGCACTCCACCGGTCACCGCGTAAGGCCGAAATTAGGCAGATCAGGTGAAGTGACCAACGGGAGAGAGTGAACGCAAGGTGAACCGTGTCCGGCGGCCCGGTGCCGCTCCCCGGATTGGCCCGATCGAGGGCATGGTCACGCCGGCGGCGTCGGTGGGGCGGTGGTGCGCGGTGGGGGTCAGGCGGTGTGCAGCGCCTGGAGAAGGGCGTCGACCAGCGTGCGGTCGCGGGGCTGCGTGAGGCGCTCGCGCGCGGCGGCGGGCGGCAGCCAGACGATGCGGTCGACCTCGCGGCTGGCGGCGAAGGACCCCGAGCGGGCCTCGGCGGCCCAGTACGTGACGTGCTTGGGACGCCCGTTGGCGATGTAGCGGACGGAGGGCAGCCGGGCCCCGGGGACGCACCGGTGGCCGGTCTCCTCCAGGACCTCGCGCAGAGCGGCGCCGATGGCGTCCTCACCGGGCTTGAGCTTGCCCTTGGGGTGCGACCAGTCGTCGTACTTGGGCCGGTGGACGAGACAGATCTCGATGCCGTCGTGTCCGTGCGGCGACCGGCGCCACAGCACGACGCCGGCGGCGAGCACCGCGCCGTCGTTCATGGCGCGCTGACCGTCACCGTGGCGTGCCGCCATTCCTGCTGGAAGGCGAACCTGGCGGCCTCGACCTCGTGCCGCTGGTCGGCGTGGAGCACACCGAGGGCGTACGCGGTGGCCGGTGCGATCCGGGGGGTACGGGCGGCCGCCGCGGCGGCCTCGGACGCCTCGGCGGCGTCGCGGTGGTGGTCCAGCACCCGCCCGGCGTGGCACAGGACCGGGTCGGCGCCGGGGTGCAGGACCTCCTGGGCGTAGCGGTGCAGCCGCACCAGCCTGCGGACCTCGTGCCAGGGGGCGTCCTGCTCCTCTCCGGCAGTGGCGGCGAGGCCGTTGACCAGGGCGTCCGCGTTGTACGGGTGGGCCGCGCGGCCCAGGGGGAGCTGGGCGACGGCGTCCAGCAGGCGACGCTCCGCGACCTCGGCGAGCAGGCCGAGCGTGTCGGCGGCCGGGCCGGCGGCTGCGGGGGCCAGGGGGAGGTCGGAGGCCAGTAAGGCGACGGCGTCGGCGACGGCGTGGAACCGGGAGGAGCCGAGCGCCTGCAGCGCGGCGGAGTGCGCCCTCGTCCGGGCGAGGGTGAGCTGCCGCTCCAGCAGGGCGCCGGCCCGCGCGGCCCCGACGTTGAGCACGCCACCGCGCGCGGCCCCGGCCCCGCGCCCCGGGCTTCCGGGGCCGTCGACCCCAGCCCCGGGACCTGTGCCGCGGCCGTCGTCGGCCGGGGATCCCTCGCCGCCTCCTGCGTCCCGCCCGGCGCGGCTGCCCGCGGCGGCCGTCGGGCCGGGGGCGCCGGCGTCAGGCGCGCCGCACCGGCCCGAGGCGGCATGCAGCGGGGAGAGCTCCGTCCTCGCCGGCGGGAGCGGGGACGCGCCCGACAGGCGGGACAGGGCGTCCAGCAGGCGGGACAGGCGGGACGTGCAGGCGTGCTCCAGCGCCAGCGTCGAGGAGAGCCAGCCCAGTTCCGTGCGCAGGCCGTCCGCCCACGCCGGGTCCAGCAGCGGGCGGAAGGTGTGCAGCGTCCCGCTGATCCGGCGCGCCGCCGCCCGCAGGGCGCGCGCCGCCTCCGAGGCGCTCGCCGTGTCCGCACCGCTCTCGCCGTGCAGCCGCAGGCTGCGCAGGAAGTCCCCCGCCTGCGCGTGGAGGTAGTGGGCCACCGCCTCGCCCGCCGTGGCCGTGTCGCGGGAAAGTTCAGGGCTGTGCACGCCGGCGCCTCCGGGCGTCTATGAGCATCTCCTGTACGTGCCGCAGCGGCTGGCCGTCGGAGTCCGTGGCGTGCCGGGTCCACGCGCCGTCCGGGCCGAGGTGCCAGGACGACGTGGTGTCGGACATGCCCGTCTCCAGCAGCCTGGTCAGGGCCGCGCGGTGGGCCGGGTCGGTGACCCGTACCAGTGCCTCGATACGGCGATCGAGGTTGCGGTGCATCATGTCGGCGCTTCCGAACCACACCTCCGGCTCGCCCCCGTTGCCGAAGGCGAAGACGCGGGAGTGCTCCAGGAAGCGGCCGAGTATCGAGCGCACCCGGACGTTCTCCGAGAGGCCCGCCACGCCGGGGCGGATCGCGCAGATGCCGCGTACCCAGATGTCGACCGGGACGCCGGCCGCCGCCGCCCGGTAGCAGGCGTCGATGATCGCCTCGTCCACCATGGAGTTGACCTTGATGCGGACATAGGCGGGGCGTCCGGCGCGGTGGTGGGTGATCTCCTTGTTGATCCGCGAGATCAGCCCGTCCCGCAGCGACTTGGGCGCGACCAGCAGCCTGCGGTAGGTCTCGCGGCGCGAGTAGCCGGAGAGCCGGTTGAAGAGGTCGGAGAGGTCCGCGCCGACCTGCGGGTCCGCGGTCAGCAGCCCCAGGTCCTCGTAGAGCCGGGCGGTCTTGGGGTGGTAGTTGCCGGTGCCGACGTGCGAGTAGCGCCGCAGCGTCTCGCCCTCCTGGCGTACGACGAGCGACAGCTTGCAGTGCGTCTTGAGGCCCACGAGCCCGTAGACGACATGGCAGCCGGCCTCCTCCAGCTTGCGCGCCCACTTGATGTTGGCCTGCTCGTCGAAGCGGGCCTTGATTTCGACGAGGACGAGGACCTGCTTGCCGGACTCGGCGGCGTCGATGAGCGCGTCGACGATCGGGGAGTCGCCGGAGGTGCGGTACAGCGTCTGCTTGATGGCGAGGACGTCGGGGTCGGCCGCGGCCTGCTCCAGGAAGGCCTGGACGGAGGTGGAGAACGAGTCGTACGGGTGGTGCAGCAGCACGTCCCGTTCGCGCAGGGCCATGAAGATGTCGGGCGCGGACGCGGACTCGACCTCGGCCAGGTCCCGGTGCGTGCCCGCGACGTACTTCGGGAACTTCAGCTCGGGCCGGTCCAGCGCCGAGATCCCGAACAGGCCGGTGAGGTCCAGCGGTCCGGGCAGCGGGTACACCTCGGCGTCGGAGACCTTCAGCTCGCGCACCAGCAGGTCGAGCACGTACGGGTCGATGGACTCCTCGACCTCCAGGCGGACCGGCGGGCCGAAGCGGCGCCGCATGAGCTCCTTCTCCAGGGCCTGGAGCAGGTTCTCGGCGTCGTCCTCCTCGACCTCCAGGTCCTCGTTCCGGGTCACACGGAACATGTGGTGGGCGAGGACCTCCATGCCGGGGAACAGCTCTTCGAGGTGCGCCGCGATGACGTCCTCCAGCGGCACATACCGCTGCGGGCTGGCCTCCAGGAAGCGGGAGAGCAGCGGCGGCACCTTGACGCGGGCGAAGTGGCGGTGGCCGCTGACCGGGTTGCGCACGACGACGGCGAGGTTCAGCGAGAGCCCCGAGATGTACGGGAAGGGGTGCGCGGGGTCCACGGCCAGCGGCGTGAGGACCGGGAAGATCTGCTGCCGGAACAGGGTGAAGAGGCGGGCCTGCTCCTTCTCGGTGAGATCGGGCCAGCGGATGAGGTGGATGCCCTCGTCGGCGAGCGCGGGGGCGACGTCCTGCTGGAAGCAGGCGGCGTGGCGGGCCATGATCTCGCGCGAGCGGGTCCAGATCAGGTCGAGGACCTCGCGGGGCTGGAGGCCCGAGGCCGAGCGGGTGGCGACGCCGGTGGCGATACGGCGCTTCAGTCCGGCCACCCGGACCATGAAGAACTCGTCCAGGTTGGACGCGAAGATCGCGAGGAAGTTGGCCCGCTCCAGCAGGGGCGTGGCCGGATCCTCGGCGAGCTCCAGGACACGTTCGTTGAACGCGAGCCAACTGCGCTCGCGGTCGAGGAACCGCCCCTGGGGCAGCTCTCCGGCGAGCGCGTGCTCCGCGTCCTCCACGTACGTGTCGAGATCCGCGTCGATGTCGGGTTCGAGATCGGAGACGGTGGCGGCCACGGTGTGCGGCCGGTGCGCGGCTATGGACGCGACGGACGGCTGGGGGTGCTGGACCGGGACCTCGGCGGGCTGCTGGCTCATGGACCCATTCTTCCGCGCGGAAAGAGTCACCGGCGCGTCGGAGAGGGCCGGGGCGAGGGCTTTTCTCCCGTTGGGGGAGTCGGGCACAGCGGGCTGCATTGGCCGAGGGTCGCAAGGATGTCTGAATGCCCGGTAACGACGACATGACGTGAGGGAAAGCGTGGCGGGGCCTCGGGGGGACGCGAGGGCCCCGCCGGGGCGTCAGCCGTGCCGTCGGCGGAAGATCCGGAACGCGGCCCGAGCGGCGACGGCGGCGACGGTGAGGACGATGCCGGTCTCGACGAGCTGGAGCGGCCACAGGTGCGATGCCGGATGGTAGTCGTACCAGCGGCCGACGATGTCGTGCTCGGCGAGGCACGCGTCGCGGTCGAGGACGAGGCAGGTGTCGCCGCCGAGGCGTTCGCCGGACACGGTCAGCAGCCCGGTGTCGGTGAAGAACCAGTCCTCCATGAGGGGGAACGCGTCCGGGTCGGTCCGTGTGCCGGTCGTGGTCGCCCACAGGCTGCCCCACTGCGACGACATGGCGAGCAGGACGGCTCCCGTCACCGTTCCCGCGACGGCCATGGCGGCCAGCGTGCGGCGCACCAGCAGCCCGGTGAGCGCGCCCACCGCGACCGCGAGCAGGCCGTACGCGATCGCCGTAGGCCCGATGGCGAGGAAGACATGGCGCGAGTACCAGCGCAGGTGCGTGTTCGTGGACACCGGTTCCCAGGCCAGGCGGAAGACGCCGATCAGGGCCGCCGTGAGGGCGGTGACGGTCACAGCGGGGACCGTCACCTTGGTCGCGAACCACCGCAGCGGCGTCACCGACTGCGACCAGGCCAGCTTGTACGTCCCGCTCTCCAGCTCCCGGGCGACCACCGGGCCCGCCACGGCGGCCGCGACCAGCAGCGGCAGCAGCATGGCGGCCAGGCCGGCGTACTCGACGATCACCAGGAGCGCGCTGCGTACATCGGAACGGGGGAACAGATTGCGGTCGAAGTCGTCGGGCGGGGTCGCCTCGAACCAGATCCGCAGGCCCGCCGCGACGGCGGCGGACAGCACCAGTGTCCCGGCCGCGACACCGAGGACGGAGCGGTGCTGGCGGACGACGACCCAGGCGGTGCCGCGCAGGATGCCGCCGGTGCCGGAGGACAGCGCACTCATGCCGCCACCGCCGCGTCCGTCGTCAGCAGGGCGGCGGCCCCGGGGGAGCGGAGATGGGCCATGAGCAGCTCCTCCAGGGAGGGGGTCGACGTCTGCCAGACGGGGTCGAGGACGCCCTGCGGGCGTATCAGCGCGGTGAGCTGACGCCTGTCGTACGGGACTCCACGACGGTGTGCGGCGCGAGGTCCGTGACGGGGCCGGTGAGCAGGGTGTGCGCGGCGAGCAGGTCCTCGGTGTCGCCGGCGAGGCGGATGCGGCCGCCGTCGACGAGCAGGACGTAGTCGCAGGTCGACTCCAGCTCGGACAGGATGTGTGAGGAGATCACGACTGTCGTGCCGTGCTCGGCGGCCTCGGCCATGAGGGTGCCCATGAGCCGGTGGCGCGCCAGGGGGTCGAGGTCGGCCATCGGCTCGTCCAGCAGCATCAGTTCAGGGCGTTTGCCGAGCGCGAGGGCGAGCGCGACGCGGGTGCGCTGGCCGCCGGAGAGCGTACGGATGCGGGTGCCGGCGCCGAGACCACCCTCCTCGACGATCCGCTCGGCGAGGGCCTGGTCCCAGCGCCCCGGGTTGAGTTCGCGGCCCAGGCGGAGGGTGTCGGCGACGGTCAGCTGGGGGTAGAGGGGTTTGTCCTGGGCGACGTACGCAATGTGTTCGCGCACGGACGCGGGCTCGGCGCCGAGCACCCGCAAGGCTCCCTCGCCGGGGCGCGCGAGCCCCGCAGCCAGCGCGAGCAGGGTGGATTTCCCGGCGCCGTTGGGCCCGGCCACGGCGCACACCCGGCCCGCGGGCACCCGGAACGAGCAGTCAGACAGGGCCGGGCGGCCCTGCCTGCGGTACGTCCTGCCGAGGCCGTTCGCCTCGATCGCGGTGGCGGTCATGCGCCGTCCCCCTTGTGTCCGTGCGGTTCCTCTTCCTCCAGCACGGAGGCGAGGAGCGCGGTGATGTCGTCCGTCTCCAGTCCCGTGGGGGGGGGCCGCCCCCCCCCCAACCGGACGCCACGCCCCCCACCCAGTCACGGCGCCGCCGC
>NZ_JBSFUR010000060.1:0-28857 GCF_053591895.1 Streptomyces sp. NPDC002867
GTGAGCGCGTTCGGCGGTCCGGTCTTCCAAGAGGACGACCGCTTCTTCCGCGACGTCCAGATCCCCCGCGAGTACTGGAAAGTCATCGCATTCTCTGAAAACGGTGAACTCAAGGCCAAGGCCTTCCTGCTCACACAGAACCTCAACCAGCTCGAAGCCCTGGAACTCGACGAGTTCCGCGTCTTCCAGGTCAACCTGAACGAGATCGAAGAACGCGGCCACCTCCGCTTCCCCGCCCCCCTGCGCAAGGCAGACACACTCGTCGTGCCCGAAACACTGGCAGAGCGAGAACCACTGGACAATCTCGCTGACATTCAATGGCACTAGCCAGACCTCGCACCGTGCCCGAGGCAGCGAACAGGACGCGGCCGCGCACGCGCGGCAAGCAGCCGCCCCGGTACCGTCGCGCACCCGACGGTGCATCGACCTGCCGTCCCCAGGGTCCGCGAGCGGCCGGCTGGGGACGGCGGCACGAGGAGACAGCTGCGCCCCGGCACGGCGCGGAGCGCACCGGGGCGCAGGGGGCGTTGCCAGGGAGCGAGGGCGACGTGCTTGGACGGTGAAACTCTCGAGTCGAGGAATTCGTTCCGGCCTCCTGGGCCAACGCGGCGGCCCCGCGGATGACCACGCGCCGCCCGGGTCAGGGACCGAGAAGGTGCCGCTGGACCCGGGACCGGGCGCGGTCCGGGGTGGTGCCGAGATGGCGGGAGAGCTCGTCCGCCCAGTGGTCTGTGCTCGGGTCGATCCGGTACGCGGCAGTGCGGCCGGCGTTGCGGGCCAGGCGCTCGAGTGCGGCTACGGCGCGCAGGGCCGCGGCGGGGTGGTCGTCGGCGAGCATGCCCAGGCGGGTGTGGAGACGGTCGATCAGATCGGTGATGTCCACGGGAAGCGGCACCGTCTGCTGTTCGACGGTGGCGATGTGGGCCGCCCAGTCCCGGTAGGGGCCCGACAGGTCCGCATCATCCAGCTCGTCCTCGTCGGCGAGACGGTGCCAGTCGATCGGATAGTCGGGGCCGCGCCAGCCGCAGGCGCACGCACCACGGATGCCGGCCGCCTTCGGCCGCCCAAAGCGGCCGGTGTACGCCCACCACTCGCGCGTGCTCTGCATCGACGACCCACTGCCCAAATCCAGATACACCGGACGCGGCTCACTCCCATCGGCCAGCACCACGCCCGCATACCCGGCATGCTGCTCCTCGAACTCCTCCGCCACCCACATGTACCGAGTCCTCCTCGCCCCAAGCCTCCACGACGGCGCCATGCTTGCACCGCAGCGCCTAGGCACGGGTGCCGTTCCGTCGGCCAGGGTCCAACCGCTTGTTCTGTTGGACGGCAGGGGCAGACCTGCACCGATGCGCGACGGGGCAGACGGTCATCGGTGCAGGAGCCCGATGGCGACGGCTGCGGCGAGACCGGTGGCGAGCACCACCAGGCAGCCGGTGAACAGGGAGCGTCCCACCGACCGGATCGTCGGCCTCATCCTCGACCAGATCGCCGTCGACGGCTCCATCACCAAAGCTCCCGGCGGCGGTGAGGTCGCGGGGCGCTCCCCGGTCGATCGCGGCAAGCAAGGCCTGAAACGCTCGGGCATGACGGATGGGTATGGAATTCCGCTGGGCCGCGTGCTGGCCGGAGCGAACCGCCACGACTCCCCGCTGCTTGCCCCGACCCTGGACGGCCTGGACGACCTGGGACCGCTGCCCGACGACATTACCGTGCACCTGGACGCCGGCTACGACTCGGACAAGACCCGCGCCGTGCTTGACGAACGCGGCCTGCACGGTCGCATCGGGCACAAGGGCGAGAAAGCCCCGATCCAGGCAAGTCGCAGGTGGCATGTGGACCGGACCCACGCCGGGCGCACTGCTCGCCACCCTCGACGCCGAATCACGGCTCGCGAGCTCCACGCCTACAAGGCCGGCTGGAGCGACGCCCTGGTCGAGTTCCGCCGTACTCCGTAGGATCCCGGCGTGAGAAGTCTGTGGTGGATCGTCGCTGTCGGCGTGATCGCATTCAGCGCTTTCTTCTGGGCCGTCGGCGGAGCCGTCGACCTGGGCCTCGAGGAACACGCCCGCGGGCGCTACGGCCTTCCCGACGCAGGCGAGCGCTACACGTACGCCCTGTTCGGCGGGGGCGTGATCGCCGTGGGCTCCGCACTCGTCCTCGCCGGTCGCCGCGTGCCCGGCTGGAAGACCGCGCTGCTTCCCGCCTCCGGCCTTGGGTTCGGCGCCGTCTCGGTCCTGGTCCTGGGCCAGCAGACCCGGCACTGGATCGCCGCCTGCGCGATGGGCATCGCCGGGATCGTGATGACGCTGGCCGCGCTCCGGCGCCGACACGCGAGCCAGCCGCCAAGGGGTCAGCGCGCCCCAGGCTGATCGCCAGGGCCACTCACCTGCTCCCACCGAACCGCACACCGCGAAGCCCCTGCCTCCCCGCAGGGGCTTCGTCGTATGCCCGCCGAGCGCCGAGAGGCGCTCAACGAAGGAGGCCAGATGGCGAAGAGCCTTGAGCCGGACCTGGACGAACCACCGCTGGGACGAACGCCCGAACCGCTGCCCAGAGCACACGCCTACCCGCGCGACCTCTAAGGTCGTCTGTGACCATCAACCGCCTGCCTGTATTGCGAGGTTCCCATGCCCCCCGTCCCGGAGAACCGTGACGAGCTGGTTCAGCACTTCGGTCGTCAGGGGCTGCGGAGATTCGGGCGGGCCAGTTTGTCAGGTGCCCCCTTGCCGGAGGCCACGACGGTGTTCTTGGAGGAGTGCGGCGTACCGGTAGGCGTTGGTCCCTACTTCCGCGCTCCGCTTGTTGATGAGCCTGTAGCCCTGGGCGTTGTCGCGTCCCGTTCCGCCGGACCGCGGCCGCATGCCGTGATGGAGAGTTGGCCGCGCATCGGGTTCGACGGTCTGGCGCATCTGTGTGTGCGGCCCGACGGTGCGGTTCAGGCCGTCGTGCTGGAGGGGGTTGCGGATGACATGTTCGTGAACACGGATGTTTCGACGCTGAGTGCGTCGTTGCTGGCGCTGGACCGTGCACAGCCGTTGATTGCGGGGGCCTCGGGGTTGGAGGAGGCTGCGGCTGTCTTCCGCGATCTGTCTGCGGAGCTGCGACGGATTGATGCGGCGGCCTTCGAGGAGAGGGAGTCCTGGTGGCCTCGTGTCCTCGACGACATTCGGCACACCTTGAACTTCCCTTTCTCTGCTGCGTTCGAGTATGTCGATGCCGCGGGTGCCAAGCAGGTGGTTACGGAGGCCACGGGTCGGGGGCGGCCGCATCCTGAAGAGTTGATCTGGCGCCGCCTTTCCGGGGAGGGTGTGCAGCCTGACCAGGTGCGTCGTGTCTACTGTGAGCTGGAGCCGTGTCTCATGCCCGGCCACTACTGTGCCGTGTGGATGCAGGAGACCTTTCCGCAGGCTCAGTTCACCCACAGCTTCGACTACGGTGCGACCGCTGAATCCCGCGAAGAGGGACTCAAGGAGCTGATCACGCACGCTGCCGAGCAGGCGAGGCGTGGCTGATGCGGTGGGAACGTCCTGCTGCCGGTCGTGAACCGGCGGCAGCTGCTCTGCTGGGCTGGCTTGCCGACCCGCAGGCGCCTCGACTGTGTCTCGTGTCCGGATCGGAGGGATGCGGGAAATCGGGGCTGCTCGCCTGGCTCGTGCGCCACGGCAGCCAGCGTGGGACTCCGGCCGAGCGCGCGGTCCATGCCGTGGTTCCCGCCGCCGGGCGGAGCGTGCGGGGCACGGTGTGGTCGCTGGCCGACCAGCTTGGCGTCGTGGCGCGTGATCGGGGTGAACTCGTGGCCGTGCTGGGGCGGGACCCGCGGCGCACGGTGATCGTTCTGCCCGATCTTCACGAAGGGGACGGCATCGAGCTGGTGCTGAGCCTGGCCCGTCTGCCGCATGTCCGGCTGATCGTCGAGTCCCGTTCAGGTAGCCCTGCGCATCAGCGTCTGGCCGGCAGCGGTTGCGCGGAGCTGGACTTGGATCTGGAGCAGTGGAGGGACCTGCGTCGCTTCGAGCAGTGGAAGGCGTCCCTGAGCGAAGGTGAAGGCAGCGCGGTGTCGGGGCTTGAGGACACGGTAGTGGACCTTTCTGATCCGGTGGCGGTCTGTGCCGCCGATCCGTGGCAGGTCACTGCCGGGTACGAGAGTGACGGCGACCGTGACCACGGGGGGCTTCGTGCCGCTTGGTTGAGAGCGGGGCAGTCCCTGTGCAGGGAACAGTCACCGGCGGCTCGCGCACTGAGCCTTCTTTGTGTGTTGGGCGACTGTGCTGATCCGAGGCTTGCGCCTGTGCTTGTCGAGCTCGCGGCGGGCTCGGACTGGAGTGTGGAGTGGAGTCGGGTTCGGGGGGATATGGCGCCGCCCTGGCCTGGTGCCGTGGCCACGCTGGCTCTGGGCGAAGGGCCCCTCGCCGGCTGTCTGCTGGTGGTCGGTGCTGGCGGCGTCGTGAAGGCCGTGCACGTGGCGGACGCTTCCCCGCGTGGGCGCTTGCCTCAGGGACGCGGGGAACCGGCCGGTGCGACGGTCACCGCGGACGGCACCGTGCTGCTGCTTGATCAAGCCGGTCACGTGCACGCCGACACCAGCTGGGCCGCCCGGCGCGCGGGGTCAGGCCTTGCGGCCCTGCTGGACGACACCCCCACCGGCGCCCAGCGCCTGGTCGCAGCCGTGCAGGAACACACCGGCACGGCGCTCGCCTACGCCGCGGGACTCGACCTCGGGATCGTGGCACTGGGCGGCGCCACCGGCACCGTGCAAGCCTTCGGAGACGTTGCAGACTCCGCTTCGCTGCACGACGGCCCGGTGAGGTCTCTGGCCGCACTCAGCGTCCCTATCGTCGGCGAGACGGCCGTACCCCTCATCTACAGCGGCGGCGCGGACGGCACTGTGCGGGCCTGGTCACCAGGCCACTCCCCCATGACCGCGCCCTTGGTGCAACGGTCCTGCCCTGTGGTGTCCCTCGATGCCGCTGTCACGGACAGCGGGCCGTCCATCGTGGTGGCTTGGGGCGACGGCGCAGTGCAGTGGATCCAGTGGGGCACCGGTGCACAGCAAACGTTCCGGCCTGGCCCGCCTGTCCGTGCCGTAGCACTTGATTCGGACAGCCGTGTCTACATCGGGATGGATGAGGCCCTGACCTGCCTCGTTCCACGACGATCACACAGTGGCGACAGCTCTCCAAGATCTGACTTGCGGACTGTCTGATTCACAGCACCCTCACACGTGCAAAGTTGACGGCTGTTCAGCCGACGTGAAGGGTGGGGAGGTTGGCGTATAACGGGGGTTACACATGGGGATGACGCTGCCCGATGACCTGGTCGAGGTCCTGGACCTCATAGGCATCGACTGGCCACAGATCGACGAGGACGACGTCAAAGCCTCGGCCAAGGACTACCGGAAGCTGGCCGAAGGCATACGCGACGCGGTCAAGGAAGGCAACAACGCCTGCTCTCACATCGTCGCCGGCAAGAGCAAGGGCGAGACGGTCAACGCCATCGACCGCCGCTGGGGCAAGCTCACCACGAGAGACCTGGCAACCTTCGCCAAGGGATGTGACGACCTGGCCGGCGCCCTCGACGAATGTGCCGGTCTCATCGTCACGTGCAAGGTCGCGATCATCGGCAAGCTGACCACAACGGCCGCTGCGGCAACGGCCGGTGTCGTGGGCATGTTCTTCACCGCCGGTCTCAGCGGTCTGCTGTCTGCGGCTGCTATCGGCGCCGCACGGCTCGTCATCCAGGAAGCCATCGACTACGCCGTCGAGCAGATCACCGCGATCGTCACCGACAAGATTGAAGCCAAGGTCCTCGCCGAGATCGACAAGCTGTTCTCCGACAAGCTCGGCGGCGGCAGTACCCATGACGTCATGGCCATGGGCAGCGCGGACATGGCCCAGGACCTCGTCATCGAGTTCGACGAGTTCGACCGCGCGGCCGGTGACTACCAGAAGACCGCCACCAACTTCGACAAGAAGAAGGGCGAGTTCAAGGCCGGCGGAGCCGGGCGCAAGACGTCGGTGAAGAAGGACAGCAGGTTCCACAAGCTCTCCACCGTCATGGAGAAAGCCGAGGACGCGGTCGACAAAAAGGCCGACGAGATGGTCAAAACCCTCGAAGACCACGGCGGCAAGATCGACAAGAGCAAGAAGGACCAGAAGGGCACCGACGAACAGAAGAAGAAGGACATCGACAGCTGCAAGGACGTCGACGGCAGCGATGTCCGCACGTACCTGCTCAACGCTGACGGGTCGGTGCAACGCCTGTACGAAGACGGGCGAACGGAAAAACTCGACGATGCCGACAAGACCCGGCTGAACGGCGTTGTGCTGAACGACGGGAAGGCATGGATCCCCAGCACCCCGAAGGAAAAGAGCGAGTTCTACGCCGATTCGAAACATCCGGGCAGGGCAGATTCGAAGAAGATCGGATTCGACAGCAATGACGACCTGGTGCGAGCAACACAGGCGGCCAGGATCGCCCGGGATGACTACAAGGGGACCAACTACGCCGCTGGCCGGTACATCGCCCCTGACGGCAAGGAGTCAATACTCGTCGGCTACAGCAATAAGAACGGTCACTCCGAGCGCATGATCGGACGCCCGCTTCTGCACAACGGAAAACAGGACGGGCTCACCGAGGTATTCACCGAACGGGAGCCCTGCAGAAAGAACCCCGAATGTGCGCGTTGGCTGGATTACTATTTCGGAAACGATACGAAAGTAACTCACGTCGCCGACTACTACAAGGCGGACGGCAAGACAACGAACGTGGAACATACCAAATATGTCGACCACTTGAAGAAGCTCCACGGCAAGTAGCGACACCGTGAGGTAGGATTAGAGCGTGAACTTCTCTGTGACTCCAATGCAGTTGATCGAAGCCTACGGGCTGGAAAGCATCATCTACTTCCCTCAGAGCTCGGCCATCGAATTCGATGCGCGTTCGGCGAACTTCCTGAGTACTGTCGGGCTTCCGCATTCGGAGGTATTCACCTCCCGGGAAGACGTTACGGACCCCTACCCCGCAGATCTTGACGCGATCTCCCTGGGGAGCCGTTTCGACCACTACGGCATGCCTTGTCCGGCGGAGAGCCGGTCCTGGTGGATGCTCGGCTACCTGTTCACCTCCCTCGTGGCCATGGACCCCAAGTCGGCGAAGGTATACGCATTCCCTGAAGGATCCACCGGATATATCGAACTCCATCGAGATGTGGAGTCCCTGGTATACGCGCTCATCGAATTCCGCAAGCTTGAAGTCGACCACGACAACGACGTTGATCCCGAGGAGTTGTCAGCACGATTCAAGCAGGTGGTCGGCGACTTCGACCCCACCCCTTTCGCTGACGAGGAATCACAGTGGAACCTCTCACTGGAAGAACTGGAACACGGGATGTGGTGAGACGACTCCTCGGGCACACCGTGTCGACGGCCAGGCAGGACGTACAACCGGAAGTGCCCTGCGGCAGCCCGCTTGGAATCGCCCGAGGTCGCGGCCCTACTGCAAGCCCCTGCGGGTCTCGCTTCCCGCGCCAGGGGCCACTCGGTACCTGTCCACCTTGCCGAGCGCAGGCTGGCGGCGCCCCCCGTGAACGGTCGACTTGCCCCGACGGTGCTATGTCAGGCCCGGCAGCGGTCCTGGAACTTGCAGCCATCGGGCCCGTGGAACTCGTGCATGGTGATCTCCATCCGGCCAACGTGCCGTCTGGTTTGGGCGCCCGCATGGTGGCGATCGATGACAGACAGGTTCAGCATGCTTACCCATGTCACCCCAGAAGCCGCGATCGAGGCGTTCGGTCTCACCTCCATGACCTACCTTCCCCACGCAGCACCCGGGCACCTCCATGCGCCGACGGCCGACTTCCTGGCAAACGTCGGACTTCCGGAGAGCAAGTTCTTTGGCACGCGGATGGACCTGGAGGACGACAGCGCGCAACGCCTGGGTTTCGGCCCGAGCCTGAAGGCGTCCTTTGCACGCGCCGGATCCGAACTGCCGCCGGAAGCGGAGAGGGAGCTGCTCGGGCACTTCATCCACGCCGCAGTCGCCCTCGACCCGCGGGACGGGCGGATCTACGCCTTCCCGGAGGGAGAGATCAACTACCAGCCGATGCACGCGGATGTATCGAGCCTCGTGCACGCGCTCATCGTCCTGAACAAGGGTCGGTTGGACTACCTGCAGCTGGACACGGACGACGACGAGCAGCGTCTGCGCATCGTGGACCGCATGACTCAGGAGATCACCGCTGTCGACCCGACACCCTTCGCAGACGAAGAAGGTGAGTGGGAAACCCTGTTCGATCAAATCAGCGCCAACATGTGGCGATGACACAGCGGCCCATCATCAGCAGGCGGCAAGGACACCCAGCGGCTACGTATATGAGGCCAGCGGGATTGGGGTTACTGACGGGCTGCGGAGAGCTGGCCGTCGAAGGTGCTGTCGAACGCGTCCAGTGCGGTCTTTCAGCGGCTGTTCCTACGGGCTTGTCCCGACGGTCTCGACCGCGTTGGGCAGGCCCCGGATCGAGCAGGTGCTGGGGCGCTTCCCTGACCGGGTGTTCGCCTCCGACGAGTTCGGGCCACTGGGGATCCGGCCCCCCGCGGGCTCTTGCTGGACGAAACAGGGCAAGCCCGACCGGCTGCCGGCGACCTACCACCGCACCCACGGCGTCACCTACTTCCACGGCTGCTACTCCGTCGGCGACGACCGGCTGTGGGGCGTCAACCGCCGTCGCAAAGGCACCGCCAACACCCTGGCGGCGCTGGAGTCGATCCGGGCCGCCCAACCCGACTGCTCGCCGTGCAACGCCGAGAGCGTGCCCGCATCCGCAGCGAGAAAGGCATCCGCTGGGGCGGACGTGCCAGATGCCCGGCGGCGTGAAGGATCGACAACCGGCATAGCCCACTCCCACAATACGGACCGCGAGGAGCTCTGCATGGACTATCAGGACGTTGACGCCGCCGTGGCAGAGATGCTGCGGGTGCTTGGCCCCCAAACCGCCGAGGACTGGACGGTGCCGGCGGGGCCGCTCGAATGGACCTGCTGGCAAACAGCAGCCCACATCGGCCACGACCTGTTGGCCTACGCAGGGCAGTTGGCAGCACAGCCCGCCGACGCCTACCTTCCCATCGACCTGAACGTTCGCCCCACTGCCTCGCCGGTCGAAGTACTCCAGGCCGTCACCGCCTGCGGTGGACTGCTCAGCAGCGCCCTGGCCACAGCCAATCCGACCCTGAGGGCCTGGCACTGGGGCCCGTGCGACCCCGAAGGGTTCGCGGCGATGGGCGTCGCCGAAGCCCTGCTGCACACCTACGACATCACGCAGGGACTGTCCGTGGACTGGCTGCCACCAGCACCGCTGAGCGCAGCAGTACTCAACCGGCTCTTCCCCGCCGCCCCGCCCGGAGACCCCGCCCAGGTACTCCTCTGGTGCACCGGCCGCGGAGAACTCGACGGCCTCCCTCGCCAAACCTCATGGAGGTGGGCAGCAGCACGATCAGGCTGATCGAGCTGACCCCGGCGAACGTTCCCAGCACTAGGGTCTTTCGTTTGGATCAGGCCGGATCATTGAGCCCTTTCACCGTGGCCACCGATCGGGTGATGGCGTCGGTGCCCGCAACGGACAGGGCTCCTGTGCCGTTGGGTGAGGTGTTCGAAGTCTCAACCTGCCGGTCCAGGAGCCCTGTTGGTTCCCTATCCTGCCGCACTCGACCTGCCTCATGCGCTGGTCGAGTGGGTCACGATGCTCATCGTCACCCGTGAGGGTGACCGTCGGTGCAAGCTCCCTCCGCACCAGCGTGCCCTCGTCGCTCTCGTCTACCTGCGCAAGCACGACACCTTCGCCCAGATCGCCGCCGGGTTCGGCATATCCGTGGGCACCGCCCACGCCTACACCACCGCGGTTGTGCGGCTCCTGGCCGACCGGGCGCCGGGCCTGCTCAAGACCCTGGGCGAGCACGACCCCGACTACGTGCTCCTGGACGGAACCCTCAGCGAGTGCGACCGCCTGGGCGACGGACGCACCGACTACTCCCACAAGCACCGACGCCACGGCGTGAACGTGCAGGTCGTGACCGATCCCGAAGGCCGGCTGCTGTGGGTCTCACCGGCCCTGCCGGGCCGAGCCCATGACCTGACCGCCGCACGCACCCATCGCATCATCCGGATCTGCGAGCGCCAGGGCGTCCCGATCGTGGCCGACCGCGCCTACATCGGAGCCGGCTCCTGGGTCACCACCGCCATCCGTCGCCCGCCCAACGGCCAACTCACGCCGACCGAGCGGACGCTGAACCGCGCACTCGCCCACGCCCGCGCTCCCGTCGAACGAGGCGTCGCCCGACTGAAGTCCTGGCGCATCTTCCGCCGAAGCCGCTGCAGCCCAAACCGGATGACGATCACCGTCGCCGCGGTGCTCACCCTGGAGAGGCAACGCTGAAAAGGCTCATTGTTCGGGTGTGGTGTCTGGGTCTCAGCGGAGCCTTCCGGCGCGATCCTCCTGCATTCTGACCTGCACTTTTCGTGATCAGTCCGTGCTTGCGCCCGTCGCGACATGCGAATCAGTATGCGTAGTCGCAAACACGCACAAGGGGTGGGAATATGAAGACCGTCGGACGCTGGAGAGTCGTGCTCGCACTGCTCCCGACACTCGTCGGCGCGGCAGCATGCCAGGCAGGAGACAAGGACCGGGCGTCGGGGGAGGCGGTCTACGGCCGGCCGCTGGCCGAGCAGTTCCACGCGGCCCAGCAGGCCACACGGGAGGCGGGCACCGCCGCGTTCGCCGCGACACTGACGTACAGGAGCGCCGCCGGCGACGCGGTGCACACGACCATCGGCAGCCAGGACTACGCCGCAGGATCCGCACGGGCCACGTCCAGTCTCCGGGTCCCCGCGGACTTCCCGGAGCCTGCCGCCGAGTTCCTCGCGAAGCCGGGCACGACGGTCCGGCAGACTCTGGCAACCACCGGCGACGATGTGTACGTCAAGGACAAGGCCGCCGCCGCGTGGCTGCGTTTCACCTCCGAGGCGTTCAACGAGTTCGGTGAGACGACGAGCGCATTGTCCGTGCACGCGGCCGGTGACGCGGCCCCTTACAGCGGCACTCTCGCCGACCTCGTCACGCGCACGGTCCCCCGCGAGGAACCGGAGCGCGACGCGGACGGCAATCGCATCTACCGGGTCACCGTGCTCCCCGAGATCGCGGCCGAGCTGCTGCCGTGGAGGGCCCGGGCCACCGCGAAGGCCGGCATGGGAACGGAGCCCGTCGCCATGACGGTCACGCTGGATACCGAAGGGCGTCTGGCCAAGGTCACTGCCGACCTCGACCCGCTCCTGAGGGAGATGGACCTGATCGGTGTCACCGGTCTGCAGGCGTCGTACCAGCTCACGGCGTTCGGCGGCCCGTCTGCGCACCCGACGCCCGGCGAGGACGGCGTACGGGTCGAGGACGCCACGAAGGTGCTCGCGCCCACGGGCACGCTGAAGGACGGCCAGTGCGCCGCCACGGAAGCGGCCATCGGAACCCAGGCCGTCGTGCGTCCCGTCGACTGCGGGAAGCCGCACGACATGAGGGTGTTCGCCCAGGTCGCCGTGGACCGGACCGTGCCCGGGAAGACAGCGGTCAAGAGCGGCCTCGACTATGCCCGTGAGGAGTGCGAGCGTGAGGCGGCGGCTGCCCCCAAGGAGTGGTTCGCCGACAGCCGCCGCGGGGTCGAGTGGGCCGTCACCGGCAGGTCCAACGAGCAGTCCACAACCGGCAGCGGCCGGACAGACACGACTGTGACGGGCGCCTACACCTGCTACGTCGTCACTTCCTGACCCCCCTGTCGTGCGGGCCGGCGGCCGCCCCTGCTCACCATTGACGCGGTGCACTGCTGCCTGTTCGAGGCCGCGTGGCCTGGGAGGAACAAGGCGGCTGGCCGGCCGACAGGGCAGGCCGCCGACGGCGGACCGGTGACAGGGCACTGTCACCGGCACTGACGACGCCGCTGCCGATTCGACGCCACCGAGCTCGAAGCACTCAGGTGTTCGCCGACGGCCCCTGCGAGGAGACCATCGTCGACGACGCGCCGGCGTCGTCGCATGGAACATTCGCCTCGCCCCGTTCGGGTGAGAGACGGCTCCGGCCGGAACCACGGCCGGAGCGCTGGCCTCGGTCACAGCATCAAGCCCTTCGAGGACCTCCACATCAGCGAACCAGGACTTGTCGTCATCGAGGTGGCGGCCGCCGACGAAACCACGGCGCTTGCCGCGATCGAGGAGATCGGCACCCGGTGGCGCACCTCCGGCTCGTCGACCGCCTGGCGCGCGCCGGGCGAGCCAGGCGTCCGGGTGCGCACGTACGCCGACACCCGGACCGACCCTGGTGCCGATGACGACTGACCGTGGGAGCGGGTGCCACCGGCGCTCCGGCGCCGGCCGGTTCTGCGCGGCGATGGCACAAGGTCCGTGAGCACTCGGGGGAAGCAGTCGACGAATGTTCTCAGCGCCAGGCTGGCTTCCGACTCTGTCCGTGGGCTGGAGATATTCCTCCGGCCCACGGACAGGCTTATGCCCATCTGGTCCGCTCGCTCCCCATGGGCGGGAATGCCGCCCCCCTGGTGTGGGATGTTGCAGCTGCTCTTGGGACATGAGCTGCTGTGGGCGCCCGTGAAGAGTCGCGTTGCTGGTTTATCCCAGGGTCTTCAGAGAGGTCCAGCCACTCTCGCCCACCTGCTTGCGGGTTCCGTGTGTGGTCCTGTCGCCGGGATAGAACTGGAGCGTGCCATCGCTCTTGACGGCCCAGAGGTCCGGAATCCCGTCTGTCCCGGCGTCGGGTGTGCCTTGCAGCATGGGAAACGCAGCGCGTCCCCATCCTGTGGTGCCGTAGACCACTTCTGCTCCACCGGCCCCTGAGGTCGCGCTGGCGAAGGACGTGAAGTCGACGCCACCTGCTGAGGCTGGTTTGCCCTTGCGGAGCAGGAGACCGCGCTCGGTGTCGGGTCCGCGCATGAGGAGGTCTGCCACGCCGTCGCCGCTGATGTCCCGGACGCCGATCAGGTCGTAGCTGGTCCAGCCGCTCAGGCCGATCAGCTGCGCCTTGCTGAAGCTTGCGCCCGAGTATCCAGTGAACGCCCAGAGTTGCTGGCCCGCCAGGGCTACGGCATCGGGCTTTCCGTCTCCGGTGACATCCTCTGCGGCAACGATCTGTGTCAGAGCAGACGTGGCGGGCGCGCCTTCGGGAAGCAGAACTTCCAGGCGGGCGGAGACGTCGAGGGATCCGTATCCGTCCCCGGGATAGAGGTAGAGCTTGCCGTCGGGCATGCGTGCGAGGACGTCGGTGATGCCGTCACCTGGGTGCCAGTCCGTGGTGTGACTGATCAGTGCGTGCTTGTCCGAGTCCTGCCAGTAGCCGTCGTCCACGAGGGTTCCGTTGGCGTGTGCACCGGGCATGTGGATGTTCACGTCGCCCGCGCTGGCCGGGTACACCCGCAGGTTGCCAGTGGCGTCGACGGCGAGCAGGTCAGGATAGCCCTCGCCGGTGACGTCGCCGGGCTTGTCGAGGGTGCTGCGCGGCTTGACGTAGAAGCGGTAGGCACGCCCGGAAGATTCGTTACCGGCTGCGTCGACGGCTTTCACGTAGATGGTATTTGGGCCCGCGTACTGGGGCTGAACGTCGAGGAGCTGGGCACTGCCGTCGGCCTTCGCCGCGATTGTCTTGTCGTAGAGGGTGGTGTTGAGACTGTACTCGTAGGTCTTGACACCGTCGGCACTGTTCAGAGGCTTGAATGTGAAGTCTCCGGCTGTACCGAAGGGTTCCTTGGACCAGACGTCTGCTGTATCGGACTGGATGGGGAAGTCGGTCGACTCGATGACAGGACTGCCGGGGACTGAGTTGTCGATCGCGAAGGTGCAGTAACCGGAGGTACCTGACGGTCCGACAGCTGATTTCGCTCCCGATGCGTCAATGGCCGTAAGCGACCAGTAGTAGCTCTTCTTGTCGAGGAAGCTCTCGTGCGGGATCAGTTTCGAGGCCGTCCCGCTGCTGTTGACGGCAACGGCTTGGTCCAGCACAACCTTGGAGTTGTCCGTGGCCCAGATCTTGAAATGGAGTGACGCGAGGTCGTCGTCAGTATCGGTGCCCGTGCCGGTGAAGGTCAGGTCGCTCTTTCCGATGGTGGGGAACGGGGCCTCTACGTCGCATACACCGCCGGGGCTTATCTTCATGGCGTCCCGCCGCGGCTCGTTCGGAGCATGGTTGTAGGTGATCTCGATGTAGGGTGAACTCTCCCCGTTCGCCTGGAACTTCTTCCATGCGTTGTGATCGCCTTCGTCGGCAGCGCGGAGGCCGAGCGTGATCGTCGGCCACTCGCCGGCCGCAGCACTCTTGGCAGCGGGGTCGATCCTCAGGCCGACCCACTTGTCGGGGCACGTACCTGACTTGTATCCGTGACCGTTCGTGGCATCGGACTGGATGTCGGACCAGCTTGGTTGCTTGTTCCAGGTGTTGGTGCTGGAGATCGTTCCCGTGATGTGCAGGTTGTACTGCCGAGGGGCACAGCCCCACGAGTACGTCTGGAGCGCACGGAAGTATGCGGAGTAAATGCGGGCTCTGTGGATCTGCGAGCCGACTTCGAAAGTGAATACGGAGCGCGACAGGCCACCAGTGGTGGACTCGTAGCCGACGCGCGCTTCGTTGGTGCCGTCGTTAAAGTTCTGGCCGTTGAAGAAGCTGGAGTCCCGGTACCGGTCGTACAGCAGTGTCCAGTTCGTCTTCCGCCCCTTGAAGGAGGGGTCGACGAAGACGGGGTAGACGGTGTCGGGGTCCTCGAACACCTTCCGGTTGACATTCAGGGCGAGCACGTCGTTTGCGAGTGACGCATCCAGGACGGCGTCGTGGCTGCCGGGTTGTGGGCCGGCAAGTCCCGGCAGTTCGAGCGCGGTTCCTGAGCCCTCAGTGGGGCTCGGTGATGTTGATTCGCCCAACGTCACTTTGGGGTCACCTGCCGAGTCCCACAGGTACGGCGTGGGTGAAGAGGCGACTTCTTCCCCGTCGGCGTCCACGGCGCGGACGACGTTCGACGTCTCGTCGAGCCGGAATGTCAGGTGGGGCGAGTAAAGTTGGTAGTTGAGCCTGTCGAGGAGGGGATCCTGTGCGGCCTCGCGGGTGTGGACGATGAGCACGTGGGAGTAGCCGCCGTCCCTGGCGGTGAGCAGGAGGTCGATCCCTGGCCGCACGCCCTCGTAGAGGGCCCGGCTGCCACTGACTACTGGTGCAGGGAGAGAGCCCGGCCAGCGCACGACGAGTTCGTGGCCGCCCGTGGTGAGGCGGACGAGGTCACTCCACCCGTCGGTCGTCGCGTTCATTCGTGTTGCTGCTGCACTCAGGCCGGCCCGCGACTCGGCCCGGGATGCGCGTTCGCTGCCCGAGGTACCGGCGCTGAAGAGCAGGGGATCATTGACTGCCTTGGGCGCGTATCCGCCCTTGACGCGCTGCAGCGTGGTGTCGATCGGCTTCCAGACGCCGTCGACCTTGGCGCGGATCGTGTCGCTGTGCTTGCGCAGCCGGAACTTTCCGTCGGGCTGCGCGTACGTGTTGGAGTCGTCCGTGCGCTCGGCTACGACCTCGACGTCCTTGCCGGTCTTCCTGGCCTGCTTGAGGGCCTCGGCTGCGGTGATCGGTGCCTTGGCCGAAGGCGCCTGTGACTTGGGGGCCTCGGAGTCTGGTCCTGAGAGATGCACACCCACGGGTACAGCGACTGCTACGGCAAGCAGCGCTGCGAGGGCTGCAAGGCGCCGTCTCCTATTGCCCTGCCCACCACTTGACGGGGATGTCCGGCGGTTTGCGGAGCCTCCGGCCGCCGTCACCTCCTGGGGAGGAGACTTCTCCGCCGACTTCGAGGCTCGCATGCTGTCCCTTCCCCTCCAGATGTCCCCGCGAGAAAGCAACCGCCTCTGATCCCGCGCAGGAGTGTGCGGGCAGAGCATGACTCATCTCCACGTTTTCGTCACGACTGGCCCCGAGCGTCGTGAGGGAACCGGGATTGACGGGACGTCGTCTCACATCAGGGTCGAGAGACGTTGTGGCTCGCCGAGCCTCTTGGATGGACGGGCCAAAGGGGTGCGAATCGGTCTGGGTACCATCCCTTTGAGTCGCTTTCACCGAATAAGACCTTGATCATCCGCTGTGGGTAGTTGGGTCACGTGATCGCGCGCTTGGATCGCTAGTTCGCCTAACTGGCGTTGCATGCCGATTGCGTTGAGTTGTGGTCGTGATTGACGACACACATCCTTGGCGAGTGTGGATATCGCGTGTTGGCTGCCTGCACAATCGGCGGGCTATTCGTCGATCTCCCTGCCGTCGCCGTGCGTTGAGCCGGGGCAGTGCAGTGGAAGTGGGGGGCCCGCATGTCCTCGCCCGTTTCTGGGAGTCCTGTTCGTCTGCCCGGAACCGGCAGTGGAGGCCTGAGGGCCCGACGCCGTCTTCGCGCACGCGTTGCCGGCCTGCTTGTGTCGGGGCTGCTCGTTTCCACGTTGCTGCCCGGGCAGGCATGGGCCATCCCGCCGGACGACCCTCGTAACGGCGTCACCCTTCCTGACCTGCAACAAGAGGATCCCCTGGCGCCGGACGAGGCTCAGATCGGCCTGCTGAGCAACTGGTCCGGCGCACCGGTCGAGCCCCCGGTCGAGTACAACCCGACTGCCGTGGCACCGCCACCGGGCGATGCAGGAACTGTCAGCCTGGACACAGCCGGCGATCAGCTCGTGCAGGTCGAGGATCTGCCGGTGAAGCTCGGCAAGGCTTCTGCCACGACGACCGAACCGACCCCGCCTGCTCCTTCTGGCACTTGGGGTGTTGCCGTCGAGTCGCGGGCGGTGACCGAGGATGCGTCCATCGACGGTGCGATCCTCAAGGTCACGCCTCCGGCGACCGGTTCGACTCCGGTCGACGTGGAGCTGGACTACTCGAAGTTCGAAGACCTGTACGGCACGGAATGGGCTTCGCGTCTCAAGTTCACCCAGTTGCCTGAGTGTTTTCTCACGACTCCTGACCTGGAGGAGTGCACGACCGCGGTCGATGTTCCGAGCCTGAACGATCCTTCGGCCGACACGGTCCGTGCGACCATCGATCCGTCGGCCGGCCAACAGTCCGGCCTGTCCACGCAGTCCGGTGGCGGTCCGGTGGTTCTTGCCGCGTCCGACTCCGCGGCCGGTTCGGGCGGCTCCTACAAGGCGACACCTCTCTCTCCTTCCGGAACGTGGTCGGCCGGCGGCAGCAGCGGTGCCTTCTCCTGGACATACCCGCTGAGCGTCCCCGCTGCTCCGGCCGGCCCTTCTCCGAAGATCGCGTTCACCTACTCCTCGCAGGCGGTCGACGGGAAGACGTCCGTCGCGAACGGGCAGGCGTCGTGGGTCGGTGACGGATGGGACTACAACCCGGGGTTCGTCGAGCGCCGTTACCGCACCTGCTCGGACGACCGCGAGAACAGCCCGAACAACGCCGGCACCAGCAATAAGAAGAAGGCTGATCTCTGCTGGGCCAGTGACAATCTCTCGCTGTCGTTCGGCGGCTCCACGACCGAGCTCGTGCGGAACGAAACCGGTGAATGGCTTCCCGCAGAAGACAACGGCTCCAAGATCGAGTACAAGGCAAAGGACGGCGCCGCCAAGTCGGCGCAGACGAGCAAGTACGACGGCGAGTACTGGATCCTGACCACGCGGGACGGCACGCGGTACTGGTTCGGCAAGAACACGCTCACCGGCCGTTCTGCTACCAACTCCGTCTTCACGGTCCCCGTCTTCGGCAATCACACCGGTGAGCCGTGCCATGCGACCGCCTACGCCGACTCGTCCTGCGAACAGGCCTGGCGCTGGAACCTGGACTATGTCGAGGACATCCATGGCAACGCCATGGTCATCGACTGGTTCCAGGAGAAGAACAACTACGCCCAGAACGGGAAGTTCAAGCAGCACGTCAATTACGTCCGCGGCGGCTACCCGACTCAGATCGTCTACGGCCTGCGTTCCAGCGACCTCAGCGGCCCGCCGGCCGGCAAAGTGACCTTCACGGTCGCAGAGCGGTGCATCAAGGAAGGCACCGTTGCCTGCTCCGACGACGAGTTCAACTCGAAGAACTACGAGGACAAGCAGCCCTGGTGGGACACCCCGTCCACGCTGCACTGCAAGAACGACACGACGAAGAAGTGCTACATCACCGCGCCCACGTTCTGGAACCGTGTCCGGCTAGCCGCGGTCACCACATACGGCCAGCGCACCCAGGGTTCCACGGCCTTGTCGCTGGTCGACCGGTGGAACCTACACCAATCGTTCCCCAAGCAGCGCACAGACACCCACCCGCCACTGTGGCTGGAGTCGATCACCCGAACCGGTTTCAGCACCGCCACTAACGGGAACGGCGACCAGGTCAGCACGGCGCTTCCGGCGGTGTCCTTCCTGCCGAACGTCGTCGACATGCCGAACCGTGTGGCCAAGGGCGCAACTGACCAGACGCCCGGCTTCGACCGGCTGCGTGTGGAGACCATCCGCACCGAGACCGGCGGCGAGATCCACGTCGACTACTCAGACCCGTGCCCGGCAGGATCGACGCACCCGCAGCCCCAGGACAACAAGAGCCGGTGCTTCCCCGTCCACTGGTCACCTGACCCGGACCTGGAGAAGCCCCCTCTCGAGTGGTTCAACAAGTACGTTGTGGACCGGGTCATCGAAAAGGACCGCGTAGCCCGCCAGCCCGACGTCGTCACCTCCTACACCTACGGAAACGGCGGCGACGATGCCGCCTGGGCCAAGGGAACCGACGAGTTCACCAAGGCCACGCTGCGGACCTACGACCAGTGGCGCGGCTATGCCGAAGTGGTCGTGAAGAAGGGCGTCACCGCCAACACGGGGGGCACCGACGCGACGGAGCAGTCCCAGACGCGTACCCGCTACTTCCGGGGCATGTCCGCCGATGCCGGCCGGGCGAAGATCATCGTCAAGGACTCGACGGGCAGCGAGGAACTGGGCGAGGACCTGCGCGCCTACCAAGGCAGGGTCGCGGAGACCATCACGTACACCAAGGCCGGCGGCACCGTCGCCACGCGCGAGGTCCACTGGCCGACATCCCAGGTTCTCGCCACCCGTGCCCGGGACGGTCTGCCGGCCCTGGAGGCCGTGCGCACCGCCACGGTGCGCACCGACAAAATCCAGTCCGTCAGCGGCAACCGCACCCGGACCGTCCGCACGCGCACCACCTACGACTCCGCCTATGGCCTTCCGACCAGATCGCACACCCTGAGCCTGACACCGGACGGCGAGGCGACCTGGAAGACCGGTGACGAGGCGTGCACGACCACGACGTACGTCCACAACACGGCCAAGCACCTGATCGGCCTTCCACAACGGGTGCGCACGGCAGTCGGCGACTGTGTCGAAGCGGGCTTTGCGACCGGCAACCAGGTCATCTCCGACACCAGGATTTCCTACGACGCCCTGGCCGCGTTCGGGACCGAGCCGAGCAAGGGCCTGCCGTTCCAGGTCGACACGGTGGACGGTGACGGATCGAGCTGGATCACCTCCGTACGCACCACCTACGACGAGCTGGGCCGTCCGACCAAGGTCACGGACGCCGCCGGCAACTCGAGCAGCACCTCGTTCACACCGAACGAGGGGCCGGCGTTCGAAGTGACCACCACGAACGCGGCCGGCCACGAGTCGAGATCGGTCCTCGACCCGGCCCGCGGCACGGTCCTGTCCAGCACCGACCCCAACGGCAGGAAGACCACCAGCACCTACGACGAGCTGGGTCGCGTCAAGGGAGTCTGGGCACCTTCCCAGCAGGGATCGACGTCGGCCACAGTGGAGTTCGACTACCAGCTCGCCGCCGGCAAGCCTCCGGCCGTCACCACGAGCACCCTGCGCGACAACGGCACCTACGAGGACTCCGTCACGATCTACGACGGCCTGCTGCGTGCGCGTCAGACGCAGTCCGAGGCGCTCGGCGGCGGCCGTGTCATCACCGACAACCTCTACAACGCCAACGGCACCGTCCGCCAGACCAACAACGCCTACCTGGCCGAGGACGAGCCCAAGACGGAGATCTTCGTCCCGGAGTCGGTCACCGTCGTGCCGAACTCCACCGAGACCGCCTACGACGGGCTCGGCCGCCCCCTCCGCACGACCACGATGCACGCCGACGTGCCCCAGCACTCGGCCACAGCCCAATACGAGGGCGACTGGACACTGACGCGCACCGGCATGTCGGCCGACGGCAAGACCCCGATGCCCGGCAGCCGCGCCGTGAAGACGTGGACGGACACGCTGGGACGCACCTCGCTGGTCCAGCACTACACCGCCACCGACCTGACGCTGCCGATCGACACGTCCTACGCCTTCGACCCGCGCGGCAAGCTGGCCACGGCGAAGGACGCCAAGGGCAACACCTGGACCTACACCTACGACGCCCGCGGACGCCTGACCGACAGCACAGACCCGGACATGGGCGCCGCCCACTTCGGCTTCAACGCCCTGGACCAGCAGATCTGGTCCCAGGACACCCAAGGCCGCAAGCAGTACACGACGTACGACGTGCTCGGGCGGCAGACCGAACTGCGCGAGGACTCCGCGACAGGACCGCTCGTCGCCAAGTGGACGTTCGACTCGCTGCCCGGAGCCAAGGGACAGCCGGTCGCATCCACGCGCTACTACGGCAGTGCAGAGTTCACGAGTGAGATCACCGGCTACGACGCGGAGTACCGCCCCACCGGCTCGAAGATCACGATCCCGAGCACTCCGAACACGACCGGTCTGGCGGGCACGTACGCCTACACCAACACGTATACGAAGACCGGCAACCTCCAGTCCGTGCAGCTCCCGGCGACCCCAGGCGGTCTCGCGGCCGAGAAGCTGATCACCCGCTACAACGGCGAAGGCTCGCCGATCACGACATCGGGCCTCGCCTACTACACCGCGGACACCCGCTACAGCCCCTTCGGCGAGGTCCTGCGGACCGCCTCGGGCCAGGCACCGCGCCGAGTGTGGACGACGAACGAGTTCGACGAGAACACCGGCCGCGTCACCGCCTCCCTCGCGCACCGGGAGACAGCGAACCCGAACCTGATCTCGTCACTGACCTACGGCTACGACACGGTCGGCAACATCACCTCGATCACGAACACCGAGTCAACGACGGCCGTCGACCGCCAGTGCTTCGCCCACGACCCGATGGGCCGCCTCACCCACGCCTGGACCGGCACCACCGACTGCCCCAGGGCCTCTTCCGCACAAGGCGCCGGCCCCGACCTCAGCCAGGTCGCTCCCGGCCCAGCCGGATCCGGCTACTGGCACTCCTACACGTTCGACGCCATCGGTAACCGGACCGAGATGACGGTCCACGACCTCACCGACGCCACGCTGAACGACGTCCACAGCTACACGTACGGCACCCCGATCTCCGGCGCCCAGCCGCCAATCCTCGCCCAGCCGCACACGCTGACGAAGGTCACGTCCACGGAGAAGACCGCCACCGGAAGCGTCGACTCCATATCCACCTACACCTACGACACAGTCGGCAACACGACCGAACGCGTCATCGGCGGCGACACCCAGGCCCTGAAATGGGACCGGCGCAACAAGCTGACCTCGGTCGACACCGACAACAACGGCACGGCCGACGTCACCTACCTGTACGACGCCTCCGGCTCCCGGCTGATCGAGGACGACGGCACCACCCGCACCCTCTTCCTCGGCGAAGCCGAGATCACCGTCAGCGCCGCCGGCCAGGCCATCAACGCCCAGCGCTACTACAGCCACCCCGGCGCGCCGGTCACCGTCCGCTCCACGGGCGGCAAGACGACGGGCCACACCCTCACCGTCCTGCTCAGCGACCACCACAACACCGCCACCACCGCGGTCGAGCTCTCCGACGGCCAGCCGGTGACCCGCCGCCGCTACGACCCCTACGGCAACCCCCGCGGCACCCAACCCGCCACCTGGCCCGGCCGCCACACCTTCCTCGGCACCGGCATCGACGACCCGAAGACCGGCCTCACCCACATCGGCGCACGCGAGTACGACTCGGAAACCGGCCGCTTCCTGTCCGCCGACCCGATCCTCGACCTCACCGACCCGCTCCAGATGAACGGGTACACCTACGCCAACGGCAACCCGATCATGCTCTCCGACCCGACGGGCCTGCGCCCGGACGGCGCCTGCGGCGGCAGCAACTCCTCCTGCAACGGCGAAACGGAGACCTGGACCCAGAACGACGACGGCAAATGGGAGCCCGACTCAGACCCCAACGACACCACCCCCACCGACAACGACGAAGCGTCCGCCAACAACCCGATCAATCAAGCGAACGACTACGTAACCGACGCTGCACTCGCCTACTTGGGCCAAAAGGGCTACAAGCAGTGGCGCGACGTATTCAGTCGGAACTATTCACAGATCTACCGCTCGTGGCAGCGCGACGAAAGCAACGCAAAGAACGTCTACGCCGCAGCACTCAACGCCTGCTTCAACGGCGCAAAGTGCCCCCAGGCGCTCAAGAACATCCTCTACGACGCCTACTTCGGAACGCTTCACGACCTCCCCATGAGTGATGGCGGCGGTGGCGCCGCTCTCGCCGCCGTGGCTGCCGCCGGCAAGGCCAAGGGCCTGACCGGCAAGACGGGCTCGGGCTCGCCCTGCGCAGGACGCAACAGCTTCGTCGCCGGCACGGAGGTCCTCCTCGCCGACGGCTCGAGCAAGCCGATCGAGGAGCTCGAGCCAGGCGACGAGGTCATGGCCACTGATCCCGAGACAGGCAAGACATCCTCGGAAGCCGTCACCGCAACGATCTTCACCCGAGATGACAAGACATACGTAGACCTGACGTTCACCACAACTGACGGCGTCCGGACGATCACGACGACGGACCACCACCCCTTCTGGTCCCAATCCGAAGACGCTTGGCTCGACGCAAGCGACCTGCGTCCCGGCATGACCGTCCGCACCGAGACAGGCGCCGAGGTAGAGGTCCACGCCACCCGCACCTACAGCGCAGTACAGGACACGTACAACCTCACCGTCGCCGACCTCCACACGTACTATGTGATAGCGGGCGACACGCCGATCCTCGTCCACAATGTTGGAAATTGCCCTACGACTGGACTTCCACATGGGCCTCTCGGAGAGGCTGCGACGCTGGATCGACTCCAGAAGGGTGGATACACAGATATCACCGCCGAAGTTCGCTTCATAAACAGCAATGGCGATATCTTTCGTGCCGACTTCGTGGCTCGCGACCCTCGAGGCAATTGGGTGGCAGTTGAAAGTAAGACTGGGCGGGGGGCCACGATGAGCGACAACCAGGCTGTTGGGTATGCCGACTTGGGCAATGGAGCCGGTGCCGTCCTGAATACTAGTCGAGTTCCCGGGCTCAGGAAGGGCAGTACGGTCAAGATGAAGGTCGAAGTCGATCTTTGGCAATGCGGGTCCTGCACCCCCTAGTCCCGGTCATCGGGGGGATATAATCGTGGCGACCACCACGTCGCCCGGACCAATATCAGGTGCTCCAGTACGCCCGAAAATCAGAGAGGTGCCCCGATGGGATCAAAGTCGGCAATTCTGGTATTTGCCGAGGGTGACCCGCGTGACGCTCTGCACCCGGGAATTACAGCCGAGATTTCAGATGCGAAAAGCTTGGCCGAGGATTTCTTCGACGGCCCCTTCGAATCGGCCACTTATGTCACACTGGAGGAAGCGGTTTGGCCTGAACCCGGGATGGTTTGCACAGGAAGGTTCACCGGAGTAGATATCATCTGCGCCAGAGACCTAGTACCAACACAGCCCAGTGATCTGAACTCCGATATTGTACGGCTGGCGGATGACCGAAACGCATACGCAGTCTTCATGCACAGCGGCACGGATTCACTCTCTTTCGCCACATGGGAAAACGGCCGACTCGTTCGCTCACTGTCCCTTTCGCCTGATGATGGCGTGGTGCAGAACTATGGCGACCCGCTGGAATTTGAGTCCCCCTACTGGACGGGCGCCCATTCGATCTCTCACGCCCCGAACTATCCACTTCCGTTTCACCCATTGAACCTCGGCAACGAAGCGTTGCGGAACTTCTTCGGTTTCATCCTGGAGGGGCGACCCGATGCAGACTGCTTTGATCCCGAGGAGATCACCCTGTGCGGATTTCGCAACATCGGCTCCAACCGGTCTACGAGTGAACTTTTGAGGTCGCAATCACAGTCGATGACAAAGCGTCAGTGACTGACCAAGATCGCATGCGGGTCCGCTACTAAACAGACACTGCCCAAAGGAAGTATTTCAGGTCGACCCACTTCCTTGAAAGAAATACCCCGGGAGTGCTGGGATTACGGAAGCTGGAACGTGCACCACCAGAGTGGTCACCTGTTTCGCTGGAAATACGGCTCCCGGTCAGCTGGTTATCCTCCGCTGAACGGAACTGCGCCCTTCTTCACCAGGGAGCATTTCAACGGCCGGGCACGAAGGCTGAACGGGGTGACCACTTGCCGAGGTGGCCGCCTCTCGCTTCTTCCGGGCAGTCTCCGGCATTGCCGCACCGTTCTGATGTGGACTGCCTCCAGGAGGACGGCCTACACGCCTCAGACCAGGCTTACGACACAACCGCTGACGCCTCGGGGTGGTCGTTGACCCAGGACAGGCCTCCGATGTCGAGGCGGGCGCATGCCCGAGTGACGGCGACGTAGGCGAGACGTGCTTCGGCGTCGTCGATCGGGCTGGGGACGGGTCTGCCGCAGGCATCGTGTTCGTCAGTGTCGGCGGGCGGGGTGAAGTCAGGGGCGATTTTGACGGTGTTCCATTCGCGGCCTTTGGAGCGGTGGGCGGTGGAGACGGTGACGTCCGCGGAGGACTCGGGAATGAGCTGGTCGACTGCAGCGAGGATGGCGTCGGCGCCGTGCTGGTCGATCAGGTCGACGAAGGGCTTCAGGTCGCGGCCGGCGGGGTCGTTCTCTGCGTAGTCCTGCAGGTCGCTCCAGGTGGGGAACAGGAGGAGCTCGGGGTGCCAGGTGCGGCGGCCTTCTTTGAGGTCGCGGGCGGCGGCGGCCAGGGCGCGCAGGCTTTCCCCTCCCCCGACCAGGGCGACGCGGTGGCCGGCTTTGAGATGGTGCATGACTTCGGTCATGGCACCGACGTTGGTGCGGCACAGCACTGCCTGCGGGTCGGTTACAGGGGCGAGCTCGGTCGCAATGGTGGGGGTGCCGGTCAGGCGGATGGGAGCGTCGGCTACCTGGAGCCAGCGGTTGGCTTCGTCAGCCAGGCGGGGGCCGAAGCGGAACGACTGGGTCAGGGTGAGGTGGGTGCCGTCGAAGCCGGTCATGATGTCGCGGGCGCCGCGCCATCCGTAGATGGCCTGAGCGGAGTCGCCGACGATCACGAGTTGGGCGTGGTTTCGCTGGGCTTTGATGACGTGTTCGAGGACGGGGTTGGTGTCCTGGGCTTCGTCGAGGAGGAGGTAGTCGGCTTCGATGGTCGGGTCGGTGAGGGCCCAGATCTTGAGGTAGTGGTCGTGGTCGAAGCGGACGACGCCGTCGTCGGGATGCTGTAGATCGGCCCAGGCTTTGCGGGCGAAGGGCAGTACGGTATCAGCGAGTTGGGCACGGTGCGCGGGGTCGTCGAGTCCCCGGAGGCGTGGCACGTGACGGTGGGTGAGAGTGCGGTCGGCTGAGTGACAGTAGTGGGTCACCGTCTTCAGCACGGCCTGAGAGAGGGCCTTGTGCGTGACTTCCCGGTTGCCGATGTGAACGGGCTTGGTGATGCCGAGGGCCTGCCCGGTTCGCCAGCCGGCCTGGCGGGGGCCGCCCAAGCGGCGGGCGTAGCGGTGGCCGACGGCCGCGAAGGCGAGGGCATGGGCGGTCTTGCAGGTGACGGTCGGCGGGAAACGGGTGGCGGCGTCGAGGGCGATGGCCTTGTTGAAGGCGATGTAGCGGCCTCGACGGTGTGGGGTGGCGGCGGCGAGCAGGGTGAGGGTGCTGGTCTTGCCGGTACCGGCGCCTGCCTGGAGGGCGAGGTGGTCGCCGGCCTTGAAGGTGTCGGCGGCGGTGGTCTGTTCGTCGGTGGGGTTCAGCACCCTGATGCTCCATGCGTGGTGGGTTGGTTGATGGTGCGGGCCGCGGCGGCCAGCAGCTGATGCGGTGTGCTCCAGGTCAGGAGCTCGTCGAGTGCAGCATCGAGCTGCCGGGCTCTGTCATGTTCGGCGCGCGTCAGCGCGCGGTGTACAGCAGCGGTGAGGTGGGCTTCGGTGCTGCGGCCTTCTCGGCGTGCGGCGTCCGCGAGCCGGGCGTGGACACGCTCTGGCAGAGCGACGTTGACGAGGATGCTGCCGGTGGTGTCGGGGTAGTGGGTGGTCAGGATGTCGATCGGCAGCAGGTGCTCCAGGCGGGCCCGGGTGCGTTGAAGGGCCTTGCGGGCGGTCTTTCCCCGGGCGACGGTCATCAGCCGTGTGCGGTCGGCGTCCGCTGCCAGGGCCATGGCCTGGGCGGCGCGGCGGAGTTCGCCGGGTGTGGCCGGGCGGGTCAGGGTGATCTCGACGGCATGCAGGGGCATGGTTCACGCCTGGCCGCGAGGAGGACGAGCGGGGCAGGTGCGGGAGTTGGGGCGGCCCGTTCGCCGGGCGCTGTCGGGGAGGCGGTGGTGGATGTGGGCGTGGTGGAGCAGCGGGTCGAAGGGTTCCCAATCGGTGAGAGCCAGGTCGGCGGCCACGGGGGCGGCTGCGTGTGTGGTGCAGCGTTGGGTGCGCCAGCGGATCTGAGTGTCGTAGAGCAGGTGGCTGAGGTCGTAGACGGCCATGTCACGGGCAGGCAGTGCGAGTTGCCCGTGACGGGCGGTGGTGGGCATGAGTGTCCAGGTCCCGCTGGGGTCGGCGGGGTCGAGGACGGGGTTGGTGCAGCGGTGTCGTCTGCGGGTCTGGGCGACGCACTGGATGGCGTCGATTGGGCGGGCGGCGAGGTAGCGGCCGTAGAGGATCTGCACGATGGGCCTGGCCGGCCGGCATGTGGCGGCTGGTGAGAGGGGCTCGGATTCGGCGGCGGGGGTGAAGGCGCCGGTGTCGAGCAGGCGGCGGGTGCGCAGGGCGAGACGTCGGCGCAGCTCTGCCAGAGGCGGTGTCAGCTGCTCGGGGGCATCCTCTGCGGGGCAGAGCAGGGTGTGCGGGATGCGGCACCAGGCAGAGCCGTCGTGTGAGGGATAGGCGACACCGGAGGCGACGTGCCAGCGGCAGACGGCCGGGACAGCGGCTGAGGGCAGTTCGTGGAAGTGCAGGCCGATCGGGCGACCGTGGGAACGCGTGTACCAGTCGGTGTGGTTTCCGCAGGTGCGGCATGGGCCGGGTTGGGCGGCACGTAGTAGGCGGCTGGGGCTGTCGGCGGCTACGCGAAGGGAGCGCAGAGGGCGGCCGGTCGCAGGTGTGCCGTCCCAATGGCGGCGCTCCGGGCAAGGGTTGGGCAAGGACATGGCCGCGACGGTGACAGGTGACGCGCCGGAACAATGGTGCACGTGCCGCCTATGTCACGCCGACGGCCCAATTCTCGGGAACATCTATGCGCCCTGTCGCTCTCGTATCCGATTCAGGATCCCATCCGAGTGATCTCGGTGCCGGGCGGCCGTGTGGCTAGTCGGCAGCGTCCGCGGGCGGGGTGTGGCCTTCGCAGAGGGTGCCGAGGAGGTGGTCGATGGACACGTCGAGGGCGTGCGCGAGGGCGTGCCAGCTCTTGAGGGTTCCGATGGTGTGGCCCTGCTCGATGTCGATGAGGGTGCGCCTGGCCAGGCCGCTGCGATGGGCGAGTTCGTCGTAGGTCCAGCCGCGTTCGCTCCTCAGGCGCGCCAGCTCCTGGCGTAGCGCGGTGAGGTTCGGGTCGGGCGGGAAGATCGTCACCCCACCATCCGAAGGTGCAGACCCCTGCCCTGTCAGTGCAGACCTCTGCCCTATTTCTGCAGGTGGCCGCGCGTGGCAGAGTGCAGAGGTCTGCACTACGGTGTGCGGCCGCCGCCACTCCCCCGCGGCCGAACAGCACCATCACGCACGGCTGACCGCCGGCGCAGAAGCAGGAGGACAGCGCAGATCATGAGGCCGTGCCCCACGTATCCCTTGCTGCCCCGCACCTGGACGGTGGAGCTGCGCCCCCATCCAGGCGGCCCCACGCTGCACTGCCACCGCTGCGCCACGACCGGCCAGCGCCCCGGCGCACAGGGCGGACGCCCGGCAGCCCTCGCTCATCTCGCCGGCCACGCCCGCCGCGACACGCTTCCCGCGCATCTGCGTACCTGCCAGTGCCATGAGCGCGGCTGCCGATGGCATCCGCGGCACCGCGGATGCGCCGGCCCCGTTCTCCTCGTCCTCACCCAGGAACGGGGAGGCCGGGTGTGGCGATTGGCAGATGTGTGCGCCGCCTGCGCCGCAGCTACCCCTCGAACCGCCGTGGTCCCCGACACCACCCTCAGTACACAGCGGTCGGCAGGACCGGCTCCTCGACCGGGGAGCATGAACCGTCTCGAGCTGCCGGAGCGCGTCCTCGTCCAGGACACACTGGCCTCCTTGCATGCATGCCTGCCCGAGGACGTCGGCGCGCTGGCACGACTGCTCGCCGTGCAGTGCACGCTGCGCGCCGGAGCAAGCGGCCAGGTCGCTCTGCCGGCCGGCCTGTTGCGCGGCATGCGGCTCGGCTCGACGCTGACCCCGTGGTGCGAACTCGAGGACGCCCACTGGCTCATGCGGCTCACCGCATCACCAGGGCGATCACCCGGGCCTGTGTGGGTGCAACTCCTGAGCCACCACGGCCCGCACCCCGCCCGGCACCAGCGTGCTCGGGCAGCAGACTGGGCACTGCGCACCGCCCGGAAGTACGGCGCCGACGA
>NZ_JBSFUR010000061.1:0-27721 GCF_053591895.1 Streptomyces sp. NPDC002867
CGTCGGTCACCTGCTCAGCCCGGCGAAGGCCGCGGCCGACGTGCCCGAGCTGCGCACCGACAACCTGAAGGCCGTCGCGCTCCTGCCTTCGTCCCGCGCGGGCCGGCCCCGCCACCCCCGCTCGCACACAAACAGCGGCATCGTTGACTCTCGTGGTCCAAGCCGCCGCCAGGGAACACCTCTCACCGCTCGGCGAACGCCCCCAGTTCCGCAGCTGACCGAGGCCCCTGGCGACCGCTGGGATTGCGAACGGCTAATTGGATGACGGGCCCTGAGCCCTGCCATTAGGGAGACGCGCAACCCCGCCACGGCGACGACCCTCACACCACCGCCACCCACCCAAGGACACCACCATGACCAGCGTGTTCTGCGGCATCGACTGGGCCACCGACCACCACGACATCGCACTGCTCGACCAGGCCGGCACCCTCCTGGACAAGCTCCGCATCGACGACACCCCAGAGGGCCTGGGCCAGCTCCTGCAGCTGCTCGCCCAGCACGGCGACAGACCAGATCACCCGATCCCGATCGCCATCGAGACCTCTCACGGACTCCTGGTCGCCTGCTTACGCGCCACCGGCAGACCCATCTACGTGATCAACCCGCTCACCGCCGCCCGCTACCGCGACCGCTACGCACTCAGCCGCAAGAAGTCCGACCACCTCGACGCCACTGTCCTGGCCCGAGCCCACCAGGACGCTGTCTGGGACCGCGTCCAGACCGGCAACCGCCTCCGCTCCCACCTGCGCGAATACTTCCTCGGCTTCCTCACCGTCTTCAAGCACTTCCGCGAAGGCCTCGCCTCATCCGTCACCCGCGCCCTGCTCGCCGCGGCCCCCACACCCACCCAGGCCGCCCAGCTCACCCGCCCCGCAACTGCGAGCGATCCTCAAGAGGGCCGGACGCCAACGGGAGATCACCGGCGAGGTCGAACGACTCCACACCCTGCTCCGCGAACCACAGATGCACCAGCCACCCATGATCGAGCAGGCCATGGGCACCAAAACCCTCGCTCTGCTACAGCAGTTCAACGCAGCCTGCACCAGCGCCGACGACCTCGAAGCAGCAACCACCACCGCCTTCGCCACCCACCAGGACGCCGAGATCATCACCAGCTTCCCCGGCCTCGGCGCTCTCACCGGAGCCCGCGTCCTGGCCGAACTCGGCGACGACCACACCCGCTTCACCAGACCGCGCGCGCTCAAGGCCTACGCCGGATCCGCCCCCATCACCAGATCCTCCGGACGCAAGACCACCGTCCTGCCCAGGCACATCAAGAACCAGCGCCTCGCCTCAGCCGGCTACATCTGGGCCTTCGCCGCCCTCACCGCATCCCCCGGAGCACGAGCCCACTACGACCGCCGACGCCAGCCGAAGACCGACATGCCGCAGCCCAGCGCAACCTCTTCAACCGCCTACTGGGCTGCCTGCACCACTGCCTCACTCACCGCATCCCCTACGACGAGCAGACCGCCTTCCCCAACACCGCTTGACTGATCAACCGCATCGGATGTCTGTCTCCGCCCCGCTCCGGGCCCCGGCTACGCCCGGTCGCGCGACTAGAGCGAGCGCCATGACGAGGTACGAGAAGGCCGGCGGGGGCTGGGGCCGGTCGGTTCCACGGCTTTAGGCAGCCACCATGGGGCGAGCCTCTAAGATCATGGCCCCAGATCGGGCTATTGCGGGCAGGCGAGGTGCTGCCCGATTCGCGGCCAGCGTAAGGGGCCATGATCACTCGCCCCATGGCAGCTCCCGCCCAAAGCCGTTCCACCGACCTCGACGGATGCGGCCGACCGCGACCCACCCCCGCCAGGCCACGGCCCAACGGGGGCAGGGCACCGCCAATGGGCGGATCCCGGTAAGGCGATAGGCCGTCAGTGCTTGGCGATCCCCATGCCGAGGAAGATGCCCGCCAGCAGTGCGACGCTGCCGACGCCCATCACTGCCCAGGTCCCGCTTTGCGTGGCGGCGAAAGTCGTGGTCATTCCTGCTTGAGTCGCTGCCTGCGTGGCTTGAGCCCCGGCCATGGCTGCTTCTTGCACGGCAAGAGCCGTCTCCAGCGTTTGGACCTTGGTCTCCAGTTCAGCTGTTTCCATCGTTATTCCTTTCTGCGTTGTGCCACTGAAACCGGGTCAACGTCGCTCGGTGTCCCGCCGACGCGACACAGCCCCGTCGGCGGGAGCCGGAACACCCGAATGAGTGCCACGGTCTTCGGAGGATTGGGTCGATCACCTATGCGGGGACGAGCGGTCGCCGGACGGCTCATCCACCAGGCGGGCGGCTGCGGCGGCCATGAGGGCCAGCATGAGCGCGATCACGCCGACGACGATGTTGTTGACTATGGTCCTGGTGGTGCTGACGTCGCCTGCCACAACCCAGGGCGCAAAGATCGTCCACACGCTGAGCGCGCAAGCGGCCCACGCCATGCTGTGCGACCGCTCGTATGCACGGCCGAAGCCACCGCTCATGATCACGGCGTATGCGATGCCGACAATCAGATTGTTGACCGCCAGGGTGGAGAAGTCGTTGAAACCCGCGATCCACGGTGAGGCCGCCAGGTAGAGGCCTGTGATCAGGGCCATGGCCTCGACGGCCTGTGCCCTCGGAGTAGTCGCGACACGCTCGGCCCTCTCGTGCCGATTACGCATAGCGAGGATGTCGGGATGCGTTTCCATGTCCGACCGGGGCTGTGTCGCCATTCCGGTACCTCCAGTTTGCCCGTTATGTGTACTACGTGAAAGCGAGTACCCAACGGGGACGGGTTAACCGTCGCTGAGTTGCCTGAGTCCGAAGACGCTGCGGAGGACGTGGCCTGCGGGGCACTTCATCAGTGGCTGAGGGTCTCGCGCCGCGTTCGCCGAGGAGGACGATCCTGGCACGGCGGTGGCGGGTGGGTTCCGCTCCTGTCGCCAGTTCTTCGGCTTCGTCGGCAGCGCCGTCGCAGTAGTCCTGGTCGCCGTGCTGACAGAGGGCCGGCTCCGCCTCGCACTGCTGTGGATCATTATTCCGCTGCTGGTCGCCGCGCTGTCGTACCTCGACTTCCGTCAGGCCCGGAAAGAGCGCTCAAAATTCCGGCAGGCCCAGGAGCAGGAACTGGCGAGGGACAACTGCGGTTTCGAGGGCCGGACCATAGATGAGCTGTGGCAGGACGAGGAGTGGAAGGAGTACATCCTCACCGGTGGCACCGGCACGGTGCTGGACCTCGTCCACATGGTCGACCCCGCTTTCACCGAGTGGGGTCCCTTCATGCGGCCGTTGACCGTCGGTGAGGTGTGGGCCTGGGCTCCCAGCGGTCGGCCCACCCGCGCCGAGTGGATCGATGCCCTGGAAACCGAGCGGCTGCCCTACCCCGGACGCGCCTGCGGGAACTGCACGATGCTCTACCGCGACTGTCTAGCCCACGGAGATCGGCTACTGGGGTGTCACCGCAGATTGTGGTGACCGTGCCCGTGGGGTGCCCGATCGGAGGGCACGCCACGGGGAAGAGCAGCGAGTCGTCCGCGATCGTGCAGGTCAGCGTCGTGCCAGGTCAGCCACCGGGCGCATACGGGATCTTCCAAACTGGTGCTCCAGGGCCCATTGCACTGGCGCTCGACTGGGCCATTAGGACTCCACCGAACTTCGCGTACCGCGACCGCGTGGACGAAGAACCGGTGATCATCAGGCTCACGCACGACCAGACGTTCGTGCTCTCGGACAGGTCTAGAAGTCATGATGCAGTCCGACAAGCTGGATGCCATCGTTCCCGACCGTGCGGTCTGGTCCGGATCTACGCGCCGGCCCTCAGGGGCAAGAAAGGGTAGCGGCGGCGGGTCAGGCGAGGCGGGGCAGAACGAACCTCCGCGACAGCCCCCGAGCCCCCCAGGCTACGAGCGGTACAGGCAGGTGGCATTTTCGGCGAGCAGGCTGCATGGGGATTCCGATTTGGGGCACTTGGCCACAAAACGTCCGCGACTCGAACCAACTCGAACGGAGTACCTCATGATCATGCAAATGCTGCACGAGAAAGGCGTCCGTAGCGAACACGCCTACATGGCCGCCTTCGTGTCCATAGGCCTGTCCATCGCCACCTGGGCAACCAGCCTGAACGCCGAGCCCGGCGCTGGTGTCGCCCGCGCCGACCGGTGGGGGATCTTCGTCGGCGAATGGGCCCCCACCTTCTTCGGCCTCGGACTCGCCCTCTCCCACTACGAGCAACAAGACGGCACCCTCACCGCGAGCGTGCACGACATACACGGGGAACGAGAAGCCGTATAAGGGGACAACGAGAGGAGCCCCTGCGTCCGCCCGTGACGGCGGGCGGCAGGGGGGTGGTACAGCAGCGAAGTACAGCAACCAGCGCGACCGCAGCTGACCGTTACCAGCCCCAAGCCCAAGGCTGACCACCCCGGCAGACCTCAGCGACCGTCCCGCCGGTAGTTCGCATCGAGGTGGTCGGGCCGTGCCACAGCCGCGCCAGATTGGACGGGGAGCCACGGGGAACCGCGGGCGCCGACAGGGCATGCCCCCTGCATTCGTCGAAGTCGGCATGCCGCAGGTCAGGCCCCAACTCACCCCACCACGCTCCTAAAGCGGTGATCGCTCGACCCACCGCTGCAGGCGGGCGCAGGCCACCAGTGCGCTGCCGTCTTCGGTGAAGTAGATCAGGAAGGTCCATTTCTGATCGACAGAATCGATCAGCCCTCCGCGCACCGGCCGGCCATGCTCCCGGAGGAGCCGCACCATTCGTTCCAGCCCAAGAGGTTCGACTCCGTGCAGCCGCATGCGCCGAAGTCGGAGTGCAAAGACCCCGGCATGCCGCTCTGCGGGATGCCTCGTATGCCACACGCTGTAGGTGGCGCCGCTGCGGAGCGCCCAGAGCAGCCACAGACGCCTCGTCGTCACCGGCCAACAGCTTCTCCAGCAAATGCCGTTCCATGGTCACCCCCGCCGGGACCCTGCGGTACAGCAGCCAGGTACCGCAACCTCAGCAATCGCCCGCGTCCGGTAGCGTCCCTCCGGGGCCTGGTAGCGGCCGGAATGGCCGTCACTGACCGATCCGGCTAGAGCTACGTATCAAAAGGGCGATGATGCAGGGATCGGCGGGCACGTACAGTCCGGTCATGTCGTCCGACTCCTCGCCCACGTGTCCTGAGTGCGATCAGCCGATGCGGTTCGGAGGGTTCGCGCTCTCCCGGCGTGCTGACGACAACAAGCGCGTCTGCCGCAGCATTTGGGGCTGCCCTGAGCGCCACATCTGGTGGCAGTGGTCTGACCGTCCAGAGGAACCGCCGGTGCCCTGGCCGAGGTGGATGCGATGACGGGCACCGAGTTCGAGGAACTGGTTGCCAGCTTGTGCCGCCGGGACGGGTGCACCGAGGTTCGGCGGGTGGGCGGTTCGCACGACAACGGTGCCGATGTCGTCGGTCGTCTGCCGGATGGCCGGACGATGGTGATTCAATGCAAGCGGTACGCGCCCAGCAGCACCATCGCCAGCCGTGAGCTACGTGACTTACTGGGCGCCAAAGTGCACTTCCAGGCCGACGTGGCGGTGTTCGTGACGACCACCAGGTTCAGCCGTCCCTCCGAGAAGTTCGCGGTGGAACACGGCATTCTCGCCGTGCATCGCGATCACCTCGGCCTGTGGAACAACGGAGCGTCCCTTCTGACGCTGAGCCGTGTGAACGGGCACGGTCAAGGAGACTCCCGTCACCGGGCGCGCTGGAACCAGGCCTACGGGAAGTGACCTGCTGCGAAGGGCCGCCTCTGGGTCAGTCGGTGCTGGTGTCGTAGATTCTCCGCGCTGGGTAGCGCATGGCCTGACGCCCGTCACGCCACCGCACTGCTGCGGGCCCTGCTCGTCCTCACCCGCGCCGAGGTCTCCCGGTGACAGACGATCACCACGAAGCGATCAAGACCCTGACCGGCAGCGAGTCCTCAACTCCCGCCCACCAGACTCAATGACCAGCAACCTTCAAGTTGAAAGGCTCTCATTCAACTCCCTGTGCTCCAGGGAAGCAGGAGGAAGAGCCGACGAGGGCGCGCGATTCCGGCAAACTGCCGACACGGCAGACGACTACACGCTATCGATCACCACCACGACCAGCCCGAGTGCCCCAGCCGGACCCCACACCAGCCCCGCGACCAGCGATCGTCATGATGCCCCGGCCTCGGGCCGAAAGCCGGGGCATCATGACGGTCGGCACCCAACGACACCGAGGAGGTGCAGCGCAGTGACGGAAGGCTTGAAGTGGATCGGGCAGCACACATTCGACAAGCCGGCGGCTGACGGGATGCTCGGCGGGATCTCCATGACCGCGATGCACGAGGCCCCTGTCCGGGATCTGCTGCTCAGGCTGGGCGCGGATGAGGAGGAGATATCGAGCGCTACGCCGTACCGGGACTTCCACCCGACACGGGACGCACCCTGCATGTACGGCACGTCTGGTGAGTGGGCATACGTTCTGGAAGACCGAGGGTCGTGCACCTGGTGCGAATGGTTCTTCGAGGACGAGGACAAGATGACTCCCGCGGCCGGGGAGGAGCTGATCTGCCTGAACGCGAATGTAGCGGTCAACCCGAGCTATCTCGTCTACGCGCCCGGCGACGGCGACCTGCCCGGAGGGCTACACCGTCCCACAGTGGCGTGCCCTTCTCGACGCGCAGGAGGGTGGTCTGCGCGGCGTGGTGTGGCAGGCCGTCGGCGACCTCCTGGGCATCCGCATCCCCCGGGCGGACGTGGAGCAGGGCCGCTTGCCCGCAGCCAGGCTGACCGGCCCCTATACGTAACTCCGGGGCGGCGCGGATGGGTTCCGTGCCGCCCCTCAGTGGTGGGTGTGCGGGTTACTTGAGGGTCATCGTGCAGCGCCAGGCGTCACTGTTCGCGCTGGTGCAGCTGCCGGTGATGTTGGTCTCCAGCCAGTAGGCGTCCTTGTCCATCAGCCGCATGTTGTTGACGAAGCCGGCTGAGAACGCGCCCATCGATCCCCGGTTCTGGCTGCCGGAGATAGCGGACCGCCCGCAGACCTCCTTGAAGGTGGTCAGGGTGCCGGGCACATTGCGCAGGTGGATCTTTCCGTCGACCTTGGTCGCGTAGGACTGGATGCACTTCGACCCGGACTGTTGTACGAGGCGTTGAAGGTGAACTCGTCTGAGGTACGTCAGTCGGACACCCCCTCGGAAGTGATCTTCTGAGGGGGTGTCCGACAGCTCACAGGGTCCTCACTCGACGGACATGTCGTCGCCGCCGCACTTTCCGTCGTCACACGTCGCCTGGATCTGGAGCACCTCGATCACCAGGAGCAGGCTCGCCAGGGAGTCCCGCGCCTCGGGTACCCTCGCCGGGGTGGCGTTGAGGAAGCCCATCGCGACGTCCAGCCGCTCCCTCAGCCAGTCGATCTGCTCCACGCACAGGCACTTGCTGTCCTCCAGTGACGTCAGCCTACGGTCGGCCTGCGACAGAGCGGTGCGTGCGGTGTCGATGTCCGGAGTCGTGCCGTCGAGCGAATCGAACCCCAGCTGCAGCCGACCGAACAGCTGGGTGAGAAGCAGCTTGCAGTTCCTCTTTTCGTCGCCCTTGTCCTTGTCCTTGTCCTTGTCCTTGTCCGTGACGACCACGGCGGACGGGGCGTGCTTCGTGTCGGCCGAGACTGTGGGGGCCGCGAACATGGTGGCGGCGGCGACCGCCGCGGTGACGGCCATGATGGAGCCGCGGATCTTGACAGATATCATCTCGTGCTTCTCCTCAATGCGCTCTGATGCGAGATGAGACGAGCCGCTCCGGATGGAGCGCTTGAGATCCAAAGAACCCATGCTGACTCTGCGCGCAACCGCGACTACTGTCCGTATCGCCGACCATTGAGGCCACACCCCGCGAGAACCGCAGGTCAACAAGCCAGAAGACCTCTTCAGACCTCATGGCCCCCTTGTCGTGCAGATCAGTGACGCACCGACCGCCGCGGAGCGACGGCTGAGGGCTCGGACGTACGTCGCGGTGCGGTCCGGCCGGATCCGGCGGAACGCCACGCGCGGTCCACGAACGACCACGGCCCCTGATCCACCTTTCGGCAGATCAGGGGCCGTTTCATCGCGCGCTCTCACTCGCGGCACACAGAGTGCACATACGCCTGCTTCAGAAGTGACGCTACTGGCGGTGGCGGGGCGTGCCCTGTCGCGGTGGCAGAGTCAAGGTGATCTGTCGGACGAGTTGCTGGAAGCAAGCCAGGGACGCGACGGGTGGCAGGACGGCTGCGGCGATGCCCGTGAAGGTCCTTTCGGCCTGAGCTACGCACAGCATCACCGCGACCGAGGAAAACAGCAGAACGATGAACCACGAGTGCAAAGCTCGGCGCCGATGCAAGGCAGTTCGCAGGATGGAGAGAGAGGCCACCATCCAGGGTCCGTACACGAGAAGTGGCCACCACGGAATCATCCAGCTTCTCGCATCGGACATGACGTTCTGCAGGGGCCCGTAGGCCACAATGCCGCCGAATACGCTCACCATCGCCACGATGACGGCAACAAACGCGACGATGACGAAGCTGCCGGTCTGCAACCACTTGAGTCGGGGCTTTCGGACTCGGATCTTCCGGTGCCCGGCAGAAGAACGTCGGATGCGCGGCAACTGAGCGGTGATCTTTGTCAGGTTCTCCATCGGGCCGGCGAAGCCGACGCCGGACGGCGCATCGCCGCGAGGCGGCGGCACCGTGGCCGCCTGCTCTGCCGGAACAGCCTCCTGCAGGAGATAGGCGAGTTCCTCAACCGGGTCCCAGCCCGAGTCCGGGGGCACCAAGGCAGTCCCTGAGTGCAGGCCATCGACATGACTGCCGTGCCAGCCGGTACCCGACCCATAGGTGTACGGGTCGGAATACCATTCAGGCCGCACAAAGGAGGGGTCCGCATAGTCGTGATTCATGAAAATCCGCCCCCGTCACGCGTGTTCCGCGTGGCAGCCAGCTTTCCCCTGACCGTTCCACCGCTGGTTGAGTTCCTCCTGAGCCGCCTCCAGCAGTGCGAGGAACTCGCGGAGCAGTGAATCAGTGACCTGGAGTTGGACCCGCGCGCCGTCCCCGTGCAAGGTGCCACGCGCATCAAGCGCCGACTGTGCCACACCAGGCGTGTAAGTGTATTTTCCCGCTGTCACATCACGAGTGGCAGGCAGATTATCCTTCCTCGCGCCGCGCTGAGGCAAGCCGTGGAACCTTGCTTTCGTCATATCCCGACTAACGCCGCTCCCTCTCCTCCAGATGCGTGGCAAATGGGTGACCCTGGCGCGGGGAAACGCTAATACCATCTGCATCTCACTCTGCGCGTCATGAGTCGAGCGGTTGTCTTCCTGCCGGGGCGCCGGCGCAAGCCCCGGACCGGTCGTGGTCCGGGGCTTTTGGCCTGGTCAGGGCGTGCGGGCTAGGTGCCCGGCGCGCGGTACTGGACTTCCTCGGCCCTGCGCAGGGCGTCCAGCGTTTCGTCGACCGTCAGGAGAACCGTCGTCTCCAACGAGCTGAGCGCACCGCCTCCCGTGATCGCCAGCGCGACCGCCGCCATGGAGACGTTGTCGGGGGCCTCCCACAGGGTGCAGCCGTCGTGCCTGCCGAAGGCGTACCAGAATCCGTGCAGCTTCCCGCCGACCGACTCGATGTACGTCTGAGCGGCCTGCCTGCGGTCCTCCGGGTTGCCGATGAGCCTGGCCCACGTCTCCGGCGTGTAGCTGAACCTCGATAGATAGAGCGGCATCGGCTCCCTCTCGTCGGGTAATTCCCCACAAAATGCCGTGGAGTGCCGAATTTAACCGCTGTGTCCCCGAAGCACGCTGCACCGCTGCTGCGTGTCATGCATCCCCGCGTTCGACGCGGAGGAGCACGCCAGGCCCCAGTTCTCAGGCGGGGCACTCCGCGCGCATCTGCGCCGCCGCGTGGTGCGCGCCGTCGCGGCCGTCGCCGCCCCAGTCCTTGCCGCGGTCGACCAGTCGCACCGTCAGCCGCTGGTCGTGCACCGGGACCTTCTCGATGACCAGGCCCCTGCCGCGCAGCGACGTCTGATCGATCTCGAACGTCTTGACCGCGCTGCCCGGATCGTCGGGGTCCTTCAGTACGAGGTACGTGGACGGCCGGCCCGCCACGTCCTGGGCGCGGTCGCTCTCGGGGACGACGACCGCCACGGAGCAGGTCGTGTAGCCGCTGCCCACGTACCAGGACCATGTCGCGCTGTTCCCACGGTCCTTGACCGGGGATCCGGACATGGGGATGGCCGTGAAGCGGCCGTCGCAGCCGTCGCCGCGGTGGCCGCCCGAGCGCACGGTGTACCAGCCGTCGTCGCCGTCGCCGTAGCGCCCGTTCTCCTCGTAGTGCCCGCCGCCGTTGCAGCCGGGCCCGGCCCAGGCCGCGTAGAAGGGGCCCTTGGTGGAGCGCGGGGGTTTCGTCTTCTGCGGCGGCTTCGGCTTCGGGCGGCCCAGGGAAGGGGAGGGCGCGGGACTCGGCGTGTCGGACGGCTGGATCCGCTGCGGGGCGCCGCCGAGTTCGTCGAGATCCTCGTCCGGCCCCGACGCCTGCGCGCCGACCGGCTCCGCATCACTCCCGAAGGGGCCGCACGCGGTAAGGACCAGGGCCAGTGCCGTCAGGGCGACCGCACCCGTCATCAGCCGCCTTGCCGCACGGAGCGACCGTGCCGCCCTCGTTCCCGCGCCGTCGCTGCCGCATCGTTCGCACGTCATGTCGCACCGAACCCCGTAGACCGACTGATCGGTATGTCAAAACGCGTCCACTATGCATCAGCGCGACCGGGCGCATAAGTGTTAACGCGGGTAAGGCTGCGGGCCTACCGGAACTCCTCGGGACACGGCGTACCCCGCGGGAGTCGATAGGGCGCCGCGAGCCGGTAGACGCCCGCGCGCGGTGCGAGCAGTTCGGTCCACTCGTCGCCCTGCGGGTCCTCCTCCGCCTTCAGCAGACAGCCGTGCGGGTTGTCGAAACTCCGCAGTCCGTCCGCCCGCAGCTTCGACTCCTCCGTCTCCTGCGGCCCCGGCACGCTCCTGCCCTCCTCGTCGACGAGTCCGAGCCACGGCGAGTACGGGACACGGATCAGCACACGGCCCGCCGACCGCACACGGATCGTCAGCTCCCCCGCGCCCGCGTGTTCGACCGTCGCCGGCGGGTCCGCGATCGGCTTCGGGTCCTTCACCGCGAACAGCTGCCAGTTCGCGTCCCCCCACACACGGGTCAGATACGGCTGCCCCTTGCTGACCAGCTCCGCCTCGCGCAGCGCACCGCTGGAGTCCGGGCGGCCCTTGGGCAGCACGACGTAGTGCACGGCCCAACGGTCCAGCCAGGCACGGTAGGTGCCCGGGGTGAGGAGGTTCTCCTCGTCGTAGAAGAGCGGATTGCGCTTCATGTCCGCCTGGCGGTTCCAGCCGCGCGCGAGGTTGACGTACGGGGCGAGCGCGGACGCCTCACGATGGCTGCTCGCCGGGACCACCTCCACCCGGCCGCGCTCAGCGCCCACCTTCTGCAGCCGGTCGACGAGCGGCGCGAGCTCCCGGTTCCACGACGCGGTGGGAGCGGTGCGGACGATGTCGTCGACGCCCTTGAACCCGATCCAGGCGTTCAGGCCCGCGAAGGCGAGCAGGAGGGCGTACCACTTGCGCGACCGCGGCACCATGTACGGCAGCGCGGCGAGCAGCACCACGCCCGCGAACAGCATCGGCAGCCGGGACACGTTCGACCCGATCTGAGAGTCGATCAGCCACGTCAGCAGCGTGCCGAGCGCGTACACGGCCGCGCCGGTACGGACCGTGCGCCACTCCGTCGGCACGAGGACAAAGACGAGGACGCCGAACGCGAACGGCAGCGACGCCGACAGGAGCGACATCGGCTGCGTGCCGGAGAACGGGAACAGCCAGGCGGAGAGCGCCACGACCACGACCGGCGCGAGGCCGACCGCGTACGCGCCCGGGCGGCGGCCGTTCAGGAACAGGGCGGCGGCCACGACGCCGAGGAAGAGGCCCGCGACCGGGCTGGCAGCGGTGGCGAGCCCGGCGAGCGGGGCGGCGACGGCCGCCTTCGCCCAGCGGTTGCGCCGCCAGCGGTGCGGCCAGCAGAAGACCGCGCCGACCGCGCCGAGCGCGAACATCATGCCGAGCCCGAACGTGACCCGTCCCGACAGCGCGTTGCACAGGAACGCGAACACGCCCGCGAGCGCGCACGCGGCCGGGTTCCGGACGGCCCGCACCCGCACGAGCATCAGGGCCGTCAGGGCGGACGAGACCGTCCCCGCGAGGATCATCGTCGTCCGCACGCCGAGCACGGACATCAGGTACGGCGAGACCACGCTGTACGAGACGGGATGCATCCCGCCGTACCACGCGAGGTTGTACGCGGAGTCGGGGTGCCGGCCGACGAACTCCGCCCAGGCGTCCTGGGCGGCGATGTCGCCGCCGCTGTTGGCGACGAAGAGGAACCAGAGCAGGTGCACGAAGGCGGCCAGCGCCGTGGCGAGGGCGACGGGGTGGCGCGCGAGGCGGGCGGCGAGGTGGCGGAGGCGCGACGCCGGGGGCCGGTCGCCGTGCCGGTTGTCAGGGGCCTCGTCGACGTGCGGGACCTCGTCGAGCAGGGCCGGTGCGGCGGACTGTATTCGCGGCCCGCGCCGCTGCTCCGGGTCCGCGCCGCTGCCGTCGGACGTGCACGTGCTGCTGCCGTCCGCCCGTCTCGGCTCAGCGGTGGTCACTGCGGCTCTCCCCGTCTGTCCCTCTGTCCTGTGTGCCGTCGTCCCCCGGGCCCGGCTCCGTCGTGTGCCGTCCGTACGAGAGGACGCCGTCCCCGCGCCCTCAGTTGCCCGGGGACGCTAACACGTGGGCGCCCCGGTCGCCCGGGACGCCCACGTGTGCCGCACGGCCCTCCGGGGGCCCTCAGCCGATACGGGTCAGCTTGGCGCCGAAGCCCGGTTCCGCGAGGTCCCGTTGGAGTGCGACGGGCACGCTGACGGTGCCCGCGCCGGAACCGGCGGTGATGCTGCCGACGACCGTGCCCGCCTTCGCCGTGTGCGGCAGCTTCTTGCCGCCGTCGGTCATGCCGAGCTCGACCTTCAGGCCCGACCAGCCGACCACCGTCATGTCCTTGGTGGCCACGACCGGGGTGTACCCGCCGAGCCCGTCGTCGACGTGGCCGACGACGTCACCCTTCTTGACCACGGTCTTCGCCTTCAGCGCCTCACGGGTCGCGACCAGCACCTCCTCGCTGACGCGGTTGACCGTCTCGAGGATGGACGGCTTGTGCTGGCCGAGGACCGCGCCGACGATCGTCTGCGTCGTGCCGCCGATGTCCCTGTACGCGGCGAACAGCAGGTTGCCGCCGGCCTTGGTGGTCGACCCGGTCTTGATGCCGATCGCGCCGTTGCGTGGCATCAGCGTGTTGTAGTTGCTGTGCCGCTTGCCGGACGGGTCGTACCACTCCTGCTGACGGGTGATGTCCACCATGGCCTTGTTCTTCACCAGGGCCTGACCCAGCTTCACCTGGTCGGCCGCCGTGGAGACGGTGGTGGCGTCGAGACCCGAGGGGTCGGTGTACGTCGTGTTCGTCATGCCGAGTTCCTTGGCGGTGTCGTTCATCTTCTTGACGAACGCCTTCTCGGAACCGGCGTCCCAGCGGGCGAGCAGCCGGGCGACGTTGTTCGCGGACGGGATCATGACCGCGCTGAGGGCGTCGCGCTGGGAGATCGTGTCGCCCTCCTTGATCGTGTTGAGGGTCGACTCGTCGTTGGTCCGGTCGTAGCCGCCCTCCTTCTCGGCCAGGGCGTCGACAGGGATGGAAGCACCGTCCTCGCCCCGCTTGAAGGGGTGGTCGCGCATGATGATGTACGCGGTCATCGTCTTGGTCACGCTGGCGATCGGCACGGGCTTCTCCTCGCCGAACTCGCCGACGACTCCCAGCCCGGACACCGCGATCTGTCCCTGACCCTCGCCCGGCCACGGGAGCGCGGGCCTGCCCCCGTCGAAGGCGACCTCCGCGTCGGCGGTGAGCGCCAGCTCCGGGGCCGGGAGCGGACGGAACATCTGCACGACCGCAAAGACGATCAGCAGGAGCAGGACCAGCGGGGTCCAGATCTTGATGCGCCGCACGACCGTACGGACCGGGGTCTCCGGCGGCGGCGGAGTGTTCGTCAGCTCGGCGAGCAGGTCGAGCGGGGGCAGCGGCGGCATGGGCTGCTGCTTGGTCCGCTCGGATTCGGTGAGCGAGGCGGGGGGCAGCGGGGCGGCCGCGGCCTGCGGCTTCTGGGGAGCTGCGGCGTGTGCGTCGTCGCGCCGCAGGGGCACGAAGGTGCTCGAACGCCCGGCGCCGACCGCCGGCTCCTTCGCGGACCCGGTCGCCGGCTCCGACGCGGTGGCCGGCTTGGGCAGCGGCGGCAGCTTGAGCGCGGTCGTGGGCTGGTCGACGGCAGGGCGGCGCAGCGCCTTGAACGTGGTGGTCGGCTGGTCGACGGCGGGCCGCTCGGCCGGGCCGTCGTCGTTGGCCGCGCCTGCCTCCGCGCCTGCCTTCGCGTTCGACTTCGTGTTCGTGTTCGCGTCGGCGCCGGTGTTCGCAGATGCGGAGGAGTCGGCTTCGGAGCCGTCACCGACCGCGGCCTCAGCGGAAGCCTTCTCCGCCGGGGCGTCGGACGGGGCCGGGCTCGCGGAGGACTCCGCGTCGTCGGTCTTCCCCACCCACGCGGCCACCGCGGCACGCAGCCGCGCGTCTTTACCGCCCGGCTCAGCGTCGCCGTCGCCCTCAGCCGCCTCCGGGGCCGCCTGAGGCGCGTCGGACGCCCCGCGGGCGGGCAGCGTCCGGAAGACCGCCGTCCGCTCGCTCGGCGGCGGCTCGGAGGCCTCGGCCGCATCGGCGTCGTCGGAGTCGTCGGAGTCGTCGGAGTCGTCGGCGTTCACGGCGTCCGTCGCCTCGGCCGGGGAGGCCGAGGGGCCGGACGCACGGGACGCGCCCGAAGCCTCGGCTGCGCCGTCCGCCGGGACGGCCCCGGTTCGGGAGGCGGCCGCCGTCTCACGGTCGCCGCCCTCCGCGTCCCCCGAGTCCGCGCCGCCCTGGGCGGCAGCCCCACGGGGCACGTCCGCCTCGGCAGTGCCGTCCTGCGTCGCGCGCGACGTGTCGCCCTGTCCGGACGGCGTACGGGCCGACGCCTCGTCGGCGCCGGCAGCCGCGTCACCCGCGCCCGCACCGGACTCGGCAACGGCCTCGTCCGCGACGTCCGCCTCGGACCGCCCCGCCGGAGCCTCAGCAGCCGAGTCCGCCTCGGCAACAGCCTCCTCGGCGGCGTCCGCGCCGCCCTGGGCGGCAGCCTCTCGGGGCACGTCCGCCTCGGTCGAGGCGTCCTCGGACACGGCGTTCTCCGCCTCGGCGGCCTCGGCCGCCCCTCGCGCGGGCAGCGCCCGGAAGACCGTCGTCCGCTCGTCCAGCGGCGGCTCGGGGGCCGATGCGGACGGCTCGGAAGAGGCCGGCGGACCCTCGCGGAGCACGGCGAGCCGCGGGTCGCGTTCGCTCCCCGTCGCCGCCCCCGACGACTTCCGCTGCTCCGACCTGTCGGGGGACTCGCCCGCCACCGTGCCTCCTTCATGAGTCATTGCCATGCGCCATGCGTATACCTAGTGCCGTACGCGCAGCCGCGTACGGCACTACGAGTGTCACGAAGAGCCCCGAGAACACCGAGCACCCGCCGTGTCCGAACCATCTACCAGTGTCCTGTGTGAGCGCTTGGCTCCGGTGCTAGACGAGAACGACATACCTATCGGTTCCCTAACAAAGCACCCAGGCGCTCTCGACAGACCAATGTGAGAGGGGTCACCCTGTCATTCATCCACGCGGGGAGGCATGGATGGGCAGGAGCCGCAGAACACTTCCGGAAGAGCTACTGCTGCTCGCTCTGGACCCGGCCACGGGTACCACAGCGCAGCCGCAGTCGCTCGACCTCGGCCTGGCCGGGGCACAGCTAGTAGAGCTGGCTCTGGCAGGACGGATAGCCCCAGACGGGGATCGTATCGCCGTGGTGATGCCACGGCCGACCGGAGATCCGACTCTGGACTCCGCACTGGAACTGCTGCGCCGACGCGGCAGTCCGGTACGGGCGGTCCACTGGATCGGCGGGCCCCGACTGGGGCTGCGCCAGATTTACCTCTCGCATCTGGAGCGGTGCGGCATGGTGCATGCCGTGGCGGGCCAGATGTGCGGAGTGCTGCCGACGACTCGCTACCAGGCGACGGACACGGCGATCAGCCGGGACATCAGGTCCCGGCTGGACAGTGCGATCCGCACCGGTGTACCGCCGGACCCGCGGACCGCGGCGCTCGCCGCGCTGGCCCACGCGGTCGGTCTCGGCAAGCACCTGTACCCCGGGAACGAAGGGCGTTCCTCGAGGTCCCGGCTGCGGGACCTCATCCGGCACGACCCGATGGGCGGTCTCGTGGCGCACGCCGTCATGGACGTCCAGAACGGTGTGGCCGCCCAGCCGCGCCGTAGCCAGCCGGCGAGCGGCGTCAGCCGTCAGCCGGGTCCGGTACCGATGCAGCCACGCCGCAGCGGCATGGCTCGCGTCGCCGCGCACTGAGCGCGCCGCCGCACCGCGTACCGCAGCACCACCGCTCGGGCACACGCACCATCCGCATCACGCCGCACCGACGTCCCCAAGACCCGGTTCGGGAGCCGCAGAACGCGCGGGGCAGCATCCTTGCTGCCCCGCGTGTTCGCGTGTGTGCCCATTTGGCAGCGCAGGAAGGCCGATTGGTGGCAGTCTGCTGAACAGTAGATACGCAGAGCAACGCGGTCGGAGGTGCAGTTTCCGTGGCGTCCAACGTCAATCCCACTGTCCGGAGACGCCGATTGGGTCAGGAGCTGCGCCGGCTCCGGGAGCTGAAGGGCATGACGGCCGAGGAGGTCGCGGAGCGCCTGCTCGTGTCCCAGTCCAAGATCAGCAGGCTGGAGAACGGCCGCCGTTCCATCAGCCAGCGCGACGTCCGTGACCTGTGCGGCGTGTACGAGGTCGAGGACCACCGCATCGTCGACTCGCTGATGCAGATGGCCAAGGACTCCCGGCAGCAGGGCTGGTGGCACGCGTTCGGCGACATCCCGTACAGCGTCTACATCGGCCTGGAGACGGACGCGGCGAGCCTTCGGGTGTACGAACCGCAGGTCGTGCCGGGACTGCTGCAGACACGGCAGTACGCCGAGGCGCTGATCGCCGGCGCCCTGCCGGAGAGCGGGGTCACGGACATCGAGAAGCGGGTCAGCGTCCGGCTGCGCCGTCAGGAGCGCATCAAGGACGCCGAGCACCCGCTGCGGCTGTGGGCGGTCATCGACGAAGCCGCGCTGCGCCGCCGGGTCGGCGACCGGCAGCTCATGCGCGAGCAGTTGGAGCATCTGGTGGAGCTCTCGCACCAGCCGCACGTCACCGTGCAGGTCCTGCCGTTCGACATGGGCGCGCATCCGGGCATCAACGGGCAGTACGCGATCCTCGAGTTCCCCGACGCCTCGGACTCGAGCGTCGTCTACATCGAGGGCGTCACCAGCGACCTGTATCTGGAGAAGGCCAACGATGTGCAGAAGTACAGCGTCATGTACGAGCACCTGCGGGCCCAGGCACTGAACGTGGAGCAGACGCGGCAGTTCATCGAGACGATCGCGAAGGACTACGCACGGGAGACCGCGGGACGCTTCGACGACTGAAAGCGCCGCACGGTACACCACCGGACCGGCGTGACGGAAGAGTCGCCTGGTATATGCCATCCGGTCGAGTGAATGCCTGTCTCGCGCTCCCGGCGCGGCGAGTAGCGTCGATCACGCCAGCAAGAACGTTGGCGCACATCACATCACTTGCCGAAGCGGAGCGATCATGGCAATCATTCAGGGCGCCACGGAGACCTGGACGAAGTCCTCGTACTCCACGGGTAACGGTGCTTGCGTAGAGGTCAAGTCCCCGGTGGTCGACGCGATTTCCGTACGCGACTCGAAGGTCACGGCGGGTCCGGCGATCACCTTCGTGCCCGACTCGTGGAATGCGTTCGTGAACGAAGTGGCGCAGAGCGCGTTCAGTCGCGACTGAGCGCGCCGCCACGCATCACCAGCGAGTTCCAGCCACAACCGGGCAGCACCGACAGGAGCCCTCTCGACTGGTCCGCCGTCCCGGCCGAGGGGGCTCGGCCTTCTCCTCGGTCCCTAGCGGAGGAGATCGACGTAGCGGTCGGTCCCGGGGATCGTCGGGACGAAGGGAGCGACCAGTTCCACACGGCCGTGCCCGGCCGCCTCGACCTCCCCGTCGAGCCCGCGGAACGCCGGCTCCCAGCACTCCCTGGGGTCCGCCTCCAGGAACCACAGCAGAGTGAGCCGGGTTTCCACACCCTCCACCTGCTTCACATAGGTCATCCGGTCGCCGGGCAGCGGCATCGGCCGGAAGACGGTCACCATCGCCGCCGGCGAACCGGCCAGCCGCTTCGGCAGATGCCGCGAGCACAGCCACTCCAGCAGCTCCCCGCGTTGTTCTGTGCTCTGCGCGTCGACGACTTCCAGGACGAGCCCGGCGTACGGGTGGTCCAGTGCGTGATGGTCGCGCGGCCCCGCGGCTCCGTCGCGGTAGACGGTGGCCTCGTGGTCCTGGAAGGCCGTGAAGACGTGCGTCCGCCGCTCATGGACCCGTCCGTCGCGGTGGAGACGCTTGTTGATGGCGACGGTCCACTTCATGTGGTCGGCGTACCGGCCCTCGGTGATCCAGTACGTCGAGAGATAACACCCGGCCGTCACGGGCTGCGCGACGGCGGACTTCTCGGGGTAGCGCAGCAGTTGCAGGTCGCGGGTCGCCACCCAGCGCCGCCCGGCGTACATCCAGGGCATCGCCATCGCGCCCGCGTAGTAGTGGTCGTCCTCGTACCAGCGGTTGTACGCGTACTCATGGCCGGGATGCGGCTCGACCATGGTGATCAGGGCGTGGCCGGGGCGCACCCCGTACGGGCCGACGCCCGCCAGCTCCGCGTACACCTCGCTGTGCGTCTCCTCGTTCACCGTGACCGCTCCCTTCCCTCCTCCGCCGGACCGACCTACTCTGACGCCCCGTCAGATAATTGGCCAGAGTCGGGAGGCGCCGGGATGCTGCTGCGGGACAGGACCGTCATCGTGTCCGGCGTCGGCGCGGGGCTCGGGCACCAGGTCGCGGCGACCGTCGTCCGCGACGGGGGTCACGCGGTGCTGGGCGCGCGCACGGAGGCGAACCTGGCCGCCGCGGCGCGCGAGATCGACCCCGGTGGCACGCGCACCGCCTACCGCGCCACCGACATCATCGACGAGTCGCAGTGCGAGGCACTGGCGGCGCTCGCGCTGGAGCGCTTCGGCCGGATCGACGCGGTCGTTCATGTCGCCGCCCGGGACAGCTGCTTCGGCGGACTGGAGGACGCCGACTTCACGGCCTGGCAGCAGGTCATCGACGTGAACCTGCTGGGCACCCTGCGGATGACACGCGCCTGCCTGCCGGCGCTGAAGCGGCGGGGAGGTTCGGTCGTCGTCATCGGTACGCAGTCGTCCGTCGCCGCCCCCTCGCAGGTGCGCCAGGCGGCGTACGCCGCATCCAAGGGCGCGCTGACCTCGGCGATGTACTCGCTGGCGCGCGAGCTCGGCCCGCACCGGATCCGGGTGAACACCGTGCTGCCGGGCTGGATGTGGGGACCACCGGTCCAGGCGTACGTCCGCATGACCGCCCACACGGAAAAAGTCCCGGAGGACGAGGTGCTCGGGCGGCTCACCGGCCGGATGGCGCTGCCGGAGCTGGCGACCGACGCCGACGTGGCCGAGGCCGTGGCCTTTCTCGCCTCCGAGCGGGCGCGGGCCATCACTGGTCAGTCGCTGCTCGTCAACGCGGGCGAGCTGATGCGCTAGAACTCGCGCCCGCCTCATCGGCCGCACGGGGCGCGTGCCCTGGTCCTTCCCCATCGCCATCGGCATCGCGATCGGCGCACGGCTCTTCGCGCCCCGGCTCAACCGGGTGCGCTCACGGCTGCATGTCGCCTCGCCGCTCGAATACCTGAAGAACCGTTACAACCTGCCCACACAGCAGGCTCTCGCCTGGTCCGGCGTGCTGCTGAAGATCGTCGACGTGGGCGCGAAGTGGGCGGCCATCGCCACGCTGCTGTCCGTCTTCACCGGCGTCTCCCTCAACACCGGCATTCTGATCACCGGCGCGGTCACCGCCGTCTACTGCACGGTCGGCGGCCTGTGGGCGGACGCCCTCACCGAACTCGGCCCAGCGCTACATGGCCACCGACACCGCGAAGTCCGCACAGCGCTCGGGTGTCCTGTCCGCGGTGCTGTGGCTGGTGTGGCCGCTGGTGCTGTTCTTCCCGATGTGGGTCGCACCGCTGATCATCGAGACCGACGTGCCTGCGGACAGCTACGCGCTGATGGCCGAACAGCTGCTGCCGCACGGCCTGCTGGGCCTCGTCATCGTCGGCTTCTTCTCCCACACGATGGCCATGTGCTCGTCGGACGCGAACGCCATCGCGGCGGTCGTCACCCGTGACATCATGCCGGCCGTCTCCCGCCGGGTCCGCGAGTGGGACACCCGTGCCGGGCTCCTCGCCGCCCGTTGGACGACGCTGCTCTTCCTCGGCCTGTCGATGGCGATCGCGACGCAGGTCAACTCGCCCTTCTTCGGCGACATCGTCACCGTCGTCATCAAGTGGGTCGCCGGGCTGATGGGCCCGATCGCGATCCCGCCGATGCTGGGTCTGCTCCCGTGGTTCCGCAAGAGCGGCCCGACGGCGGCGCTGCTCGGCTGGGGCGTCGGCCTGGTCGCCTTCTGGCTGGTCAACTACCCGATCAGCTGGAACGTCGAGGGCGGAGTGCCGCTGCAGTACCAGGTCTCGGTGCCGCTCGTGGTGTCGCTGGTGCTCTACGTCGTGGTCGGCTGGATCAAGCCGGAGGCGACGCCGGAGCGGGACGAGGTCCTGTCGAAGATCAACTCGGACGGTCCCTCGGGGCCGGGTGGCGCGGAGGCGGGCCTGGTCCCGACGCCGGCAGCCGCGGCGGACTGACGCGGGGCGGCGGCGATGTGCCTGCCCCCACCGGCGTCGCCGGGTCGTATCGGGGGCGGCTGCACGCCCGTGGCCGTGCCCGCCCTGCGGGACGATGGCCCCAGCACCTGGGTGCGGACGGCCTCAGGCCAGTTCCGGTGTCGTCGCGCGGGGATAGCGCGCGAGCCAGCCCGGCGCCGTGGCCGTCGGGCTGTGCAGCGCCGGCCCCTGCGTCATCTCCATCGCGAAGTCGTCCGCGATCTCCAGCAGCGTCCCCCGCCCCTCCAGCTCGCACAGCCACGCCGGCGGCAGCGCCGTCTCCCCGTGGAGCGCGCCCAGCAGCGCCCCGCACACCGCGCCCGTCGCCTCCGACGGGCCGTCGTGGTTCACCGCGAGGCGCAGGCCGTGGCGGATGTCCTCGCCGACGAGCGCGCAGTACACCGCGATCGCCAGCACCTCCTCCGCATGCCCGTTCTCGCCGAGCGCCGCGACGCGGGTCGGACTCGGGATGCCCTGGCGCACGGAGCCCAGCGCCTGCTTGAGCGCGTCCGTGACGGGCTGGTGGCCGGGGCGGGCCGCCAGCTGCGCGAGGGCGCGCTGCACGGCACCGTCGAGGGTCTCGCCGCGGGCGAGCCCGTGCACGATCACGGCGAACGCCCCGGCGGACAGGTACGCGGTCGGGTGCCCGTGGGTCTGAGCCGCGCACTCCACCGCGAGCTGGCACACGAGCTGCGGCTCCCAGCCCACCAGCAGCCCGAAAGGCGCCGACCGCACCAGCGCGCCCGCGTCGCGGGCGGAGGGGTTCTTGGGCGCCTGAAGGGTGCCCATGGTCTCGTCACCGAGCCCGGTCAGGCATTCGCGCGAAGGGCCGCGGCGGGCGTAGAGCCATTCCTCGCGCGCCAGCCAGCCGTTGTCCTTGCGGCGCTCGTCCGGTCCCCAGTCGCGCTGGGTCGCGGCCCACCGCAGGTACGCGCGGTGCAGGTCGGTCGGCGGATGCCAGGCTCCGGTGTCCCGCCGTACCTGGGCGCGGATCAGCCCGTCGACGGAGAACAGGGTCATCTGGGTGGCGGCGGTCACCGTCCCCCGCCGTCCGCCCACCGGCACGAAGTCGACGAGCCCCTCCGGCCCGTGGGCCGCGCGCAACGCGTCGAGGCCCTCTCCCGCGGCCCCCGCGCCGAGCGCGTCACCGATCGCACCGCCGAGGAGCGCGCCACGTACGCGGGCACGGAAGTCCTGCTGCTCGGCCCGGCCCCACACGGCCGCGGCTGCTGCACTCACCGTGCCCTCCACGACGTCGAACGAACACTGCCCGGCGCAGCACTGTAATCGAACGGGAACCAGGTGCCCGGGGACGCGCAGGGGATCGCGCAGGTATGTGACCAAACCTGTCGGGTGTCGCTTTTGACCGTGCGGGGCGGGTTGCGAGGAGCCGCCCGGGTCACCGCCGCCCGGCCCGGCGCACCGGGCAGGCAGGCAGGGTCGAACGGCTCCGGCGGGGCAGCCGGGCCGTCCCCCGGCCGCCGCTCATGCCGGTCAGTCCGGCAGGAGCGGCAGCAGCTCCGGGAGGTGTCCGTCGGACGCCGCGGCCGCCTCCTGCCGCTCCTGCGGCACCTCCCCGTACAGGGTGGTCCGCGGCTTCGCCGGCCGGCCCGCCGCCTCGGCGATCGCGGTGAGGTCGCGCACGGACCGGTACGAGCCGTAACCGGAGCCCGCCATCCGGGAGATGGTCTCCTCCATCAGCGTGCCGCCGAGGTCGTTCGCACCGGAGCGCAGCATCTCGGCGGCGCCCTCCGTGCCCAGTTTGACCCAGCTGGTCTGGATGTTGGTGATGTGCGGGTGCAGCAGGAGCCGGGCCATGGCGGTGACGGCCCGGTTGTCGCGGTCCGTCGGGCCGGGCCGGGCGATCCCCGCGAGGTACACGGGCGCGTTGGTGTGGATGAACGGCAGCGTCACGAACTCCGTGAAGCCGCCGGTCTCCTGCTGGATGCGGGCGAGGGTACGGAGGTGGCCCAGCCAGTGCCGGGGCTGGTCCACGTGGCCGTACATCATCGTGGAACTCGACCGGATGCCCAGTTCGTGCGCGGTCCTCACGACCTCGATCCAGGTGGCGGCGGGCAGCTTGCCCTTGGTCAGCACCCAGCGGACCTCGTCGTCGAGGATCTCGGCGGCGGTGCCGGGGAGGGAGTCGAGGCCCGCCTCCTTCGCGGCCGTCAGCCATTCCCGTATCGACATGCCCGTCCGGCTGGCGCCGTTGACGACCTCCATGGGCGAGAAGGCGTGTACGTGGATGCCGGGCACGCGCTCCTTCACCGCCCGCGCGATGTCGAAGTACGCCGTGCCCGGCAGGTCCGGGTGGATGCCCCCCTGCATGCAGACCTCGACCGCGCCGACGTCCCACGCCTGCGCGGCGCGGTCGGCGACCTGGGACAGGGAGAGGGTGTACGCGTCGGCGTCCGTGCGGCGCTGGGCGAAGGCGCAGAAGCGGCAGCCGGTGTAGCAGACGTTGGTGAAGTTGATGTTCCTGGTGACGATGTACGTCACCTCGTCCCCGACGACGTCCCGGCGCAGTTCGTCGGCGATGCGGGTGAGCGCGTCGAGAGCGGGCCCGTCGGCGTGGAGGAGGGCGAGTGCCTCGTCGTCGGTGAGCTTCGTCGGATCGTCCGCCGCCCGGCTCAGTGCCCGGCGCACATCCGTGTCGACGCGCTGCGGCGCCATGCCGGGCGCCGCGGCCTCGCGCAGCGCGTCCCAGTCCCCGTAGACGTGGTCGAAGTCGTCGCGCCGGTCGTGCGTGCGGCCCTCGGAGTCGATGGTCCGGTGCAGGTCCGTGCGCCCGGTGGCGGTGAACCCTTCGTCGGGCTCCTGCCAGGGCAGGCCGGCGGGGATCGCGTCCTCGCGCGCGAGCCCGGTGCGGGGGTCGGCCAGCGCCTGGACGTGCGGGAACAGCCGGGGGTCGAGCCACGGCTCGCCGCGCTGCACGAACTCCGGGTACACGCAGAGTCGTTCACGCAGCTCGAACCCTTCGGCCGCCGACTTCTCCGCAAGCTCGTCGATCTGTGGCCAGGGCCGCTCCGGGTTGACGTGGTCCGGTGTCAGCGGGGACACCCCGCCCCAGTCGTCGATGCCGGCGCGGATGAGCCGTGCGTACTCGGCGTCCACCAGGTTCGGCGGAGCCTGCAGGCAGGCGGACGGCCCCATGATGTGCCGGGCGACGGCGACGGTGGCGACGAGCTCGTCCAGCTCGGCGTCGGGCATCCCGCGCATGGCCGTGTCCGGCTTGGCGCGGAAGTTCTGCAGGATGAGCTCCTGGATGCCGTGGTAGGCGCGGGAGACGCGGCGCAGCGCGAACAGCGACTCGGCGCGCTCCTCGTACGTCTCGCCGATGCCGATGAGCAGGCCGCTGGTGAACGGCACGTTCGACCGGCCGGCGTCCTCCAGGACGCGCAGCCGCACGGCGGGCTCCTTGTCCGGGGAGCCGTGGTGGGGCCCGCCCGGCTCCGACCACAGGCGGGTGGCCGTCGTCTCCAGCATCATGCCCATGGACGGCGCGACGGGCTTGAGCCGCTGGAAGTCGGTCCAGGTCATGACCCCGGGGTTGAGGTGGGGCAGCAGCCCGGTCTCCTCCAGGATCCGGATCGACATGGCGCGCACGTACGCGATCGTGTCGTCGTACCCGTGGGCGTCCAGCCACTCCCGGGCCTCGGGCCAGCGGTCCTCGGGCTTGTCCCCGAGGGTGATCAGCGCCTCCTTGCAGCCGAGTTCGGCCCCGCGCCGGGCGATCTCCAGGACCTCGTCCGGGGACATGAACATCCCGTGGCCTGCGCGGCGGAGCTTGCCGGGGACGGTGGCGAAGGTGCAGTAGTGGCACTTGTCCCGGCAGAGGCGGGTGAGCGGGACGAAGACGCTCTTCGAGTACGTGATGACCCCGGGGCGCCCGGCGGCTTCGAGCCCCGCGTCCCGCACGCGCCCGGCCGAGGCGGCCAGGTCCTCCAGGTCGCTCCCCCGGGCCTGCAACAGCACGGCGGCTTCGGCGACGTCGAGGGCCACCCCGTCCCTGGCCCGCTTGAGCGCGCGCCGCATGGCGTTCGCGGTGGGCCGTCCCGCGTCGTGTCCGCCCTGGTGATCGGTCATGCTGCGAGCATACGAGCGCGGGCTCGCGGGCCGGCCGGGGCGGCTGAGTACCAGCGCCTGTTCGGCCTGAGGTCGTCTGCGGATACGCGCGGGTGCAGGCCGCGCGTAGCGTCCGGACCATGATCGACGACCTCGAACGCCCTCGCGTCCCCCTGCTCCGGTGGCTGGGGATCACCCTGGCCCTCGTGATCGGCGCGCCGGTGCTGTTCGTGCTGGGCCTGTTCGTGACGTACGGGATCGAGAGCGCGACCCCGGAGGACTACGTGGCCCCCCAGGAGATGGCGGACCGGGCCGCGGCGCGCTCGCGGGAGGCGTACGAGGTGGCGGGCTTCGACACGGTGCTGCCGGCGGGCCGGTACAACGGCTACTCCGCCGACTCGTGCTACCCCGGCGGCCTGGAGGGCATGGCGGACACCCCGGTGGAGAACGCGTACGCGCTCTCCCACAGCTGGCAGCTGGACGACGTCCCGCGCGACGAGGCGCTGACGGCGCTGGCCCGGCTGCGGGTCCGGCTGGGACATCACGTCGTACGAGCAGCAACAGGCGTCCGAGAACTGGATCCTGCGCACGGAACGCGGCAACGGTGAACGCCAGGTCCACGAGTGGATGTCGGAGGGCGGCCGCTTCTTGGGGGGCGTGCACATGGAGTGCGCGTATGCGCCGGCGGCGGACGCGGGTGGAACGTCCGGCGGCTCGTCGTACGACGGGAACGAGTCGTACGGTGGCGGCGCGGCGGCGGACGGGCTGGTGCCACCGGCGCTGGGAGCGGGCACGTGAGGGTGGTGCTGCAGGACGGGGGCGCCACGGAGTCCCCGTGGGGGCTGCTGCACGCGAGGTGGCACGGCACGGTGCCGCCAGGCCTTCACGACGTGGAGATCGACGTCCCGGACGCGGTCACGTCCTGGTGTCCTGCGGAGGGCCCGGACCTGCTCGAGAACATGCAGCCGAACGGCCCGTTCAGGCTGCGAGGCAGCATCGAGTATCTGGCGGAGGACGAGCGCGTGGCGGGACTGCGGCTGGGCGGGGACGTCGTACTGCTGGAGTTCACCGACGAGGCGCGGCTGCCGCGACCGGGCGACCGGATCGAGTTCGTCACGCCGTCGATCGTCCTGTACCCGTACGAACTATGAAGGGACTCCGAATGGTGTTCACGACAGCCGCGCCTCACGTTCTCCTTGACGCCCTCGGTGTGGAACCGGAAGTCACCGGCGAGACCCAGCGCACACTGCGCTTCAAGGAGGTCACCGGCGAGGACCTGACATTCTCCTACGACGAGGTCGGCCGGTCGGTCGCGGTTTCCTGGCTCACGGAGACCGGATACGCCAGGTTGAGCCTCTTCCGAGAGGGCGCCTCACTCCTCCGAGTCATCGAGGAGGGCGGAGCGACGGGGCTCTCGGTCGAGTTCAGGACTTCCGACACAGCCGGGGAGTTGAGGCTGACGGTCTTCCCTGTCGTCAGCATCGTCGAGAAGGTGTTGCTCGCGTGACCGATGCCCTTCGGAGAGCTGCTTTCCGGCCAGGGGACAACTCCGCGCTGACGTAGCGTGTGATCATGACCATGCCTCCTCCTCAGCAGCCGGCCGGGCCGTACGGATCGCCGCCGACCCAGCCGAACCCGTACGGGCAGCCGTATCCGCAGAGTCACCCCCAGCCTCATTACGGGCAGCCGCCCGCGCCTCCGCAGCCGTACCCGGCGTATCCCGGAGCCCCCGGACCCTGGGGGCAGCCGCCGTCAGGACCGCCGCCGCGCAAGAACCGGACCGGTCTCGTCCTCGGCATTTGCTTCGGCTCGATGGCCGCCCTCCTCGCTCTGGTCTACTTCGGCAACCGGGGCAGTGACGCCGCCGACGAAGCCGCCAGAGAGGCCGCGAATCCGTTCCCCGCGGCCGAGTACCGGCTGACGGTGCCGAAGACGCTGCTGGACGGCGAGTACGAGCTGATCAAGGACGGCTCCTCCGAGGCGAACGCCGACATGGAGAAGAGCGGCTACGGGCCCGGGCCGGACGCCCGCAACATCAAGGCGGTCCGCGGCTCCTACAACGGCACCAGCGCCACCGGTAACAGTGGACTCGTACTCATCGGCATGTACGGGCAGTTCAGGAATCCGGCGCAGCCCCGCGACAGTCTCCTGGACGGGCTGCGGAAGGGGGACGGCATGAGCGAGCCCAAGCCGGCGAAGACCGTCACGCCACCGGGCTCCGACGTCGACCTCGAGTGCACCGTGATGCTGTCGAAGGACGAGGACGGCACGGCCACCGTCCCGGTGTGCGCCTGGGGCGACGCAAACACAGCCGCCTACGTCGCCTTCCTGACCCCGGCGGACGCCGCGCAGGACCCCGACTCGGTCGACCTCGACGCGATCGCACAACAGGTCGTGAAGGTCCGGGAAGAGATTCGGCAGCCGATCAACTGACGTGGTGATCGGCCCGGGCTGCTCGACCATGACACCATCCGGCAGCGGGACCTCGTGCCGTATATACCACTTGTTCCCCATTCTGCGTTGCTCGTGGGAATGTGTGCGTGGCAGCATTCGTGGGTGACTGACAACGGGGATGAGGCAGCGAGGCCTCAACGTGCTTCGCGGCTTGCGGAG
>NZ_JBSFUR010000062.1:0-27118 GCF_053591895.1 Streptomyces sp. NPDC002867
GGCGGCTCGGGGCACCGGCCCCGAGCAACCCGGCCCGCCGGCGATTGAGGCGCGGGGTTCGGGGCAGCGCCCCGACGCGGTGCGTCGGCAGCGCCCCGACGGCAGCGCGGGGCCGGGCCCCGAGCAAACCGGGGCGTCACGCGTCAGGCTGCTCCTCACGGGACGGCTCCAGCGGCGGCGCCGACACCCCGCAGTTCATCCGGCACTCCGGGTGCGTGTGCTCCTCCGCCGGCGCCGGCGCCCTGACCGTCGCCCAGGCGATCACGGCGCCCGCCACCAGCACCCCGGCGCACATCGGAATGGCACGCCGGAACGTCTCCCCGAACTCCGCCGCCGAGCGGTACGCCTCCGGCCCCATCCCCGCCAGCAGCGGCAGCGCCGCCACCGCGATGAGACCCGCCGCGCGGGCCGCCGCGTTGTTGATGCCGCTCGCGATCCCGGCCCGCGCGGTGTCCACGGACGCCAGGACGGTCGCGGTCAGCGGTGCCACCAGGGTCACCATGCCCATGCCCATCACGACCATGGCGGGCAGCACGTCCACGACGTACGAGGCGTCCTCGCCGACCCGGAGCATCAGCATCGTCCCGGCGGCGCACAGCAGCGGCCCGACGGTCAGCGGGATGCGCGGCCCGATCCGTTCCCCCAGTTCCCCTGACTTCGCCGACAGCAGGAGCATCAGCACGGTGGTCGGCAGCAGCGCCGTACCGGCGCCGAGCGCCGAGTAGCCCGCGACGACCTGCAGCTGGAGCGCGACGAGGAAGAAGAAGCCGCCGAATGCCGCGTACACGCACAGCGTCACCAGGTTGACCGCGGTGAACTGCCGGATCGCGAAGACGGACAGCGGCAGCATCGGCTCGGGCCGCCGCCGCTCGACCAGGACGAAGGCCACCCCCACCAGCACGCCCACGAGCCCGGGCCACACCGTCGCGTCGATGAGCGCGTATGTCACCAGGCCCAGCGCCGCCGCGCCCAGCACCGCGCCCAGGACGTCGAAACGGCCGGCCGCCCGAAGATCGCGCGACTCGGGGACGTGCCGCAGCGCCACGGGCACGCACAGCGCGGCCAGCGGCACGTTGAGCAGGAAGACCCAGCGCCAGCCGGGCCCGTCCACGAGCCAGCCGCCGACGAACGGTCCGACCGCCGCGCCGACGCCGCCGAGCCCCGACCACAGCCCGACCGCGCGGGCCCGGTCGTCCGGATGGAAGCTCGCCTGGATCAGGGCGAGCGACCCCGGGGTGAGCAGCGCACCGCCGACGCCCTGCAAGGCCCGGGCCGCGACCAGGATGCCGCCGTTCGGAGCCAGTCCGCACAGCAGCGAGCCGATGGCGAACCAGACGACGCCGAGCACGAAGATCCGCCGCCGGCCGTAGCGGTCGCCGAGCGCTCCCCCGAGGAGGATGAGACCGGCGAGCGTGAGCATGTACGCGTTGACGGTCCACTGCAGGACGGCCAGGTCGGCGTCGAGGTCCCGGCCGATCCGGGGCAGGGCCACGTTGACGACGGTCGAGTCGAGCAGCGCCATCCCGGAACCGAGGACGGTCGTGAGGACCACCCAGCGCCCCTGGGCCGAGGACAGCCTGATGTCCATAGGGGCATCCTCCCGGCCCCCGCACCTTCGGGCTAGTCGAGGACGGCCGACTTTCCCAGGAGGTAGGCGAGGTGCGCCCGGCTCCGGCCGCCGTATTCGTCCGCGACGGGGCGCTGAGACCGCACGCCAGGGACACCGACGAGGGACGCAGCAGGAGGGCCCGGCACCGCGACGCGGTGCCGGGCCCTCCGCACGGCATTACTTGATCTTGGTGCCGGTGGAGCGCAGGGCCGCACAGGCCTCGACCACACGGGCGGCCATGCCCGCCTCGGCCAGCTTGCCCCAGGTGCGCGGGTCGTAGGTCTTCTTGTTGCCGACCTCGCCGTCGACCTTCAGGACGCCGTCGTAGTTCTGGAACATGTGGGCCGCGACCGGACGCGTGAAGGCGTACTGGGTGTCGGTGTCGAGGTTCATCTTCACGACGCCGTTCTCCAGCGCGGTGCTGATCTCCTCGGCCGTCGAGCCGGAGCCGCCGTGGAAGACGAAGTCGAACGGCGCGGTCTTGCCGTACTTCTCGCCGACGCCCTGCTGGAGGTCCTTGAGCAGCTCGGGACGGAGGACGACGTTGCCCGGCTTGTAGACGCCGTGCACGTTACCGAAGGAGGCGGCCAGCAGGTAGCGGCCCTTCTCGCCCAGGCCGAGGGCCTCGGCGGTGCGCAGCGCGTCCTCGACCGTGGTGTACAGCTCGTCGTTGATCTCGTGCGAGACGCCGTCCTCCTCGCCACCGGTCGGGGTGATCTCGACCTCGAGGATGATCTTGGCGGCGGCGGCCTGCGCCAGCAGCTCCTGGCCGATGGCCAGGTTGTCGGCGAGGGTCTCGGCGGAGCCGTCCCACATGTGCGACTGGAAGAGCGGGTTGCGGCCGGCCTTCACACGCTCGGCGGAGATGTCGAGCAGCGGACGTACGTAGCCGTCCAGCTTGTCCTTCGGGCAGTGGTCCGTGTGCAGCGCGACGGTGATGTCGTACTTCGCGGCGACGATGTGCGCGAACTCGGCCAGGGCGACGGCGCCGGTGACCATGTCCTTGTTGTGCTGGCCGCCCAGGAACTCAGCGCCGCCGGTGGAAATCTGGATGATGCCGTCGCTCTCGGCCTCGGCGAAGCCACGCAGGGCGGCGTGCAGGGTCTGCGACGAAGTCACGTTGATGGCCGGGTAGGCGAACTTGCCTGCCTTCGCCCGGTCGAGCATCTCGTTGTAGACCTCGGGAGTCGCGATGGGCATGTGTCCGCTCCTTGTGATGTGCGGGTATGTGGTGCTGGCCCTGACCTGGGGGCGACGTCATCGTCGCGGCCTATCTTTCCAGACTCTCCGCCCGGGTCCACAGAGCCCGCCGCGCCAGGATGCGCCAAGGGCGTCCTGTTTCACGTGAAACAGGACGCCCATCGGCATCAGCGCAGGTCAGGATGACCTCAGGCGAGACCGAGCTCTTCGAGCGAGTACGCGTTGACGTAGGGCAGGCCCGCCTCGGCGATCTTCGGGGCGGCACCACGCTCGACGATCACGGCGACGCCGACGACCTCGCCGCCCGCCTCCCGTACCGCCTCGACGGCGGTGAGCGGGGAGCCGCCGGTGGTGGAGACGTCCTCGACGACGAGGCAGCGCCGGCCCTTCACGTCCGTGCCCTCGATCCGGCGCTGCATGCCGTGCGCCTTGCCCGCCTTGCGGACGACATAGGCGTCGAGCCGCCCGCCGCGGGCGGCCGAGGCGTGCAGCATCGACGTCGCCACCGGGTCGGCGCCCAGCGTCAGACCGCCGACGCAGTCGTAGTCGAGGTGGGCGGTGGCGTCCAGCATGACCTGGCCGACCATCGGCGCGGCCTCGCCGTCGAGCGTGATCCGGCGCAGATCGATGTACCAGTCGGCCTCGATGCCCGAGGAGAGGGTCACCTTGCCGTGCACCACGGCCTTGTCCTTGATCTGCTGGAGCAGCTCAGCGCGTACGTCAGTCATGCCCATGAGCTTAAAGCCGCCGCCAGGTCCAGGTCGTCGTGACCTCCAGCGGCTCGATCGGGGTCACGAGTTCGGGGTGGGTGTTCAGACCGTTCGGAGGGCCGGACTGCGGCTCCACGCAGACGGCCTCGGCCTGCTCGTCGTAGATCACCACCCACTCGGCGCGGCTCGCGACCGTCAGCTCCAGCTGCTCCGGCCACGTCAGGGTGACCGACAGCCCGTCGGGCATGCCGAAGCAGTCGTCCCACGGTCCGGGCAGCGGGTCGACACGGCGTCCCGTCGGCAGGTGGTCCTCGCCGCGCTCCTCCTGCCACGCCGGTGCGAAGTCGATCCGTACGTCCTCGCCGCTACCGAGGTTGCGCAGGAACCAGGGGTGCCAGCCGGCCTGGGCGGGGAAGGACGTCCCGTACGTCTCCACCCCCATCGCGAGGGTCAGCGACTCAGCCGTCAGCTCGAAGGTCTGCGTGACCCTGCCGGTGTACGGCCAGGGCTCGGCGAGATCGTAGGTGAACGCGGCCTCGCTCTTGCCCGCCGTCGCGGTGCGCCAGGCGGTGTCGCGGCCGGTGCCGTGGATGGCGTGCGGAGCCGCGTTGAGCGGGAGTTGGTGGACGACGTCCCCGTTGCGGAACTGCCCGTCCCTGGTGCGGCCGCACCAGGGGACCATGGGGAACGAGCCGTACCGCTCCCCCTGGCGCAGCACCTCGGTGCCGCCGATGCGCAGGCTTCCGATGCGGCAGCCGTTCTCCGGATGCACGGTCAACTCGACGTCGCCGGCGCCCAGCCGGACGCTCTCTTCGCTACTCACACGACGACACTAGCCCGCGCTACTTGCGGCGGCGCAGCACACGGCCGACGACGACCGCGGAGGCGAGCGCGAGCGCCGCGGCGGGCGCGATCCACCGCAGGGCGGCGCCGGAGCCGGACGCGTCCGGACCCGGGGTCGGCGCGTAACGGCCGCGCGGGGGCGCGTGGTCGACCTCCTCGGCGCTCCGGCCGATCATGGTGCGCCGCGCGTGGGCCGCCTCGGCGGCGGGCTCCGCGGGGAGCTCCGACAACTCCTCCAGACCGTCCAGGTCATCGAGGTCGTCGAGGTCGTCCGCGTCGTCCACGTCGTCGGCGGAGACCGCAGCGGCGTCGGAGGCATCGAGGCCGGCGGCCGGCGCATCGAGGTCGGCGAACTCGTCGTCGGCATCCTGTCCGAGCGACGGCGGGGGCACCGGCCCGTCGAGGACGGAGGGAGCGCCGGGCTGGGCGGAGTCCGGCTCGGCGGGCTGCTCGGAGGACGCGTCCGCGTCCAGGGCGTCGTCGGACGCGTCCTCGGGCGACGCGCTCGCGCCGTCGGAGGCCGCGACCGCGAGCGCCTCGGCGAACCGGTCCAGAAGGCGGTGGGCGGCCGTCGTCCGCGCGGACGCCCCGAGGGCCGCGAGCCGGCCGTCGGCCGTCGACGAACCGCTGAACGTCAGCGTCGTACCTCCGTCGGTCGGCTCCGGGCGTACCGTCAGCACGATCTTCACCGAGCCGCTGCCGCGCGCCTCCGCGCCGTCGCCCTCGGCCACGAAGGCGCCCTCCTGCTCCACGAGGTGCAGGGCGCCGCGGTAGGTGATGGTGTGGCTGCCGACCCGGACCTTGAGTCTGCCGGTCAGCGGCCCCGCCGCCCGGTCGGCGTCCTGTTGGAGCCCGGGAACGCAGCGGGCCACCCGGGAGGGATCCCGCAGCACCTGGCGGAGGGTCTCAGCCGGAACGGGTACGAACACCTCATGCTCCATGGAAGCCGAGCCTACTCAGCCGGGCCCGCCGCGTCTGCCTTCGCGCGCCGGTTCGTCGGCGCAGCCCTGCGTGCGGGGCCTCACGGGGCGCCCTTCCGACAGCCGGCCCCCGCCGGTGATCTCAGCGGACGTATCGGGGGCGTACCAGGTTCGACGGTTCGAGGCCCGGCACGCGGGTGCGCTCGGCCGCCCGCCCGTAGGCGGCGAGTTCGGCGGCGAGCGGCGAGCGCAGCGGCGGCACGCCGCGGTCCAGCACGAGCCGCGGGGCGCCATCCGCCGAGGCGAGCAGGAAGCCCCTCTGGGGCGCTGTCGCGGTGCTGTTCCGAAACCGGTCGGGGCCCGTGTCCGCGTGGCCTCTTCCCCGCCCCGGATAACCGTTCAGGTACGCGGTGGTGGAGAAACCGGCAGCCCGCAGCGTCGCGTCGACCGTCCAGTACGTGTGCGGCCGGGCGGCGGGCCCCGCGTGGACGGCCAGGCGCCCGCCCGGTGCGAGGACCCGGCGGGCGAGACCGTAGAACTCCAGCGAGTACAGCTTGGTGCCGGCGGTGATGCCGGGGTCGGGGAGGTCCGAGACGATCACGTCGTACTGCCCCCGCTGCGCGCCGCGCAGCCAGGAGAAGGCGTCCGCGGTGACCACACGCAGCCTCGGGTCGTCGTAGACATGGCGGTTGAGCGCGGCGAGGGCGGGATCGGTGCGGGCGAGGCCTACGAGCCCGGCGTCCAGTTCGACGATGGTCACCGAGCCGACGTCCCCGTATCCGAGCGCCTCGCGCGCGGCGAGGCCGTCGCCGCCGCCGAGGATCAGCACACGCTCGTGCCGCCCGTTCATGGCCGGGTGGACGAGCGCTTCGTGGTAGCGGTGCTCGTCGCGGCCGCGCACCTTCAGCCACCCGTCGAGGTACAGGTCGGGCGCCTGGGACGGCCGGCCGGTGAGGACGACCTCCTGCACGCCGGTGTGCACGGCGACCCGCACCTGGTCGCCGTAGACCGCGCGGCGCGCGGCGCGCTCGAAGTCGCCGACGAGGGCTGTCGCCAGGGCGAGCAGCGCAAGCACCACCCCGTTCAGCACGAGCAGCCGTAGCCGCCAGCGCGCCGACATCTCCGCCCGGAACAGCCACAGCACGAGCACGGCGCCCGCCACGGCGTTGACCGCGCCGGTCGCCAGCGCGCCCGTGAGTTCGCCGAGCCAGGGCAGCAGCAGAAACGGGAAGGCGAGTCCGCCCACCAGCGCGCCCACGTAGTCGGCGGCGAACAGATCGGCGACGGTGCCCTCCGCGTCCCGTCGCGAGACACGCTGGATGAGCGTCATCAGCAGGGGCATCTCGGCGCCGATGAGCACCCCGATGGCCAGGGAGAACGCCACGAGCGCGACGCGGGACCCGCCCGCCCAGGCGAAGGACGCGTACAGCACCATCGCGGACGCGCCGCCGACGAGCGCGAGCACCGCCTCCAGCACCCCGAAGCCGACCACGGCCCGGCAGCGCAGCCGTTTGGCGAGCAGCGAGCCCACACCCATCGCGAAGACCATGACGGACAGCACGACGGACGCCTGGGTGACCGAGTCGCCGGTCAGGTACGAGGCGAGCGCGACGAGTTCGAGCTCGTACACCAGCCCGCACGCCGCGCAGACGAAGGCCGCCGCCAGCACGAGACCGCGCCCGGCGGCGGGGCTCACGGGCGGCGCCACCGCGTTGCGGGGCGGGGAGGTGCGCTGCCGGCCGATCATCCCCGCCACGCTACGTCACAGTCCACATCCGACCTGTCACCCACAGGGGTTGACTACAGGGCCGCCCGGTCCGGGCGGCGCTCCGCCCGCCGGCTCTGGAGCCCGTGGTGCTGCAGCACGCCGACCCGCGTACGCGTGACCACCAAGCGGCTCTCCTGCGGGTACGCGTGCCAGGTGCGCCAGCGCACCTGGTCCTCGACGCGCTGGGCCAGCATGGCGGTGAAGGCGTGCGGCGAGCCGGGAAAGGTGCCCGCGAGGCCATGGGGATGGTCGGCCACCAGCGCCAGCAGCTCCTGGGCCCGGACCGCGAACGACTGCTCCGACAGCGTCTCGACCCGGGCGGCGAACTCGTACTCCCAGTCGCCCAGCCGCTTGGCCACGCCGAGGGGCAGCGGCGTGCTGCTGCCCGGGATGCAGGCGACGGTCTCCGAGCACGAGCCGTCCTCCTGGTCCAGCAGCACCTGGTGGGACGCCCCGAGGAGTCTCAACTGAAGCCTGGAACCGGATAGTTCGAGGTCGAGGACGGCAAGGGCGGGCAGCGGCTCCCGGCCGAGCGCCCAGGCGAGGTCGTCGGCACGGGTGTCGGTGTAGGCGGTATCGATGGTCGTGAGCATGGGGTCGGCTCCGCATACGCGCTTCGGCGGGTGGACACGTGGACCTGACGCCCCGGAGACGGGGCGCACGACATGGGGGTGGCCTGCTCGGGTCCACAGAAGGTCCGAGGGCTGGATGGTTCCAACAGGTTCCACAGTGAGGGAATCACGAATTACGCGACAACCACAGCGTTTTTACCCAACTTGGCATGGTTTCCATCCCCTAGGGGGCCAGGCGGTTCACGTGTTCAACGAATGACAGGGCCCGTGGGGCACGTGAAGTGCCGCCTCATCCTGGGCACTTGTGCGAAGAGGGACCAACGCGAAGGCGCCCGGCGGGAGTTCACCCGCCGGGCACCTTCACCGGTCGCGGACCAGCTGCCCCGTGTCAGCTGCCTCCGCCACATCCACCCCCGCCGCCGCACGAGGACGAGGAGCTGCCGCACGAGGAGGAGCCGCCGCAGGAGGAGGAGGACGAGCTGCCGCCGTCACCCGCCCACCAGCTGCTCGACCCGCCGCCGCTCCGGCGCCTCCGGCCGCTGCCGGTCCTCGCCGCGCTCCGGCCGGCGGACACGGCCAGCACAAGTGCCACGACCACCACCAGCCCGACGACCACAGCACCGAAAATCACCATCACACCCACCGTCCTTCGCATTCCCCCGGTGGGGGTACCTCCCAGGCCGAAGGCTCTGGGGAGAGTCCCCCGCGACGCTGCGCGACCGCTTCCTCTGGTCGTGTTCCTGTGACGCTCACCTGCGTGACAGGGGGATGCCCTCGGCCTCCCGGACCCAAAGCAGACTTGAGCAAGTCCAGAGGTTCGGCCCAGGATGGCGCCCATGACAGGACGCGAACCCGGATCACGACCGCTGCTGAACCGCAGGCTGGCGGCGTTCGGCACCACGATCTTCGCCGAGATGTCCGCGCTGGCGGCCCGGACCGGGTCGATCAACCTCGGACAGGGCTTCCCCGACACCGACGGTCCCGAGGAGGTCAGGGAGGCGGCGGTCCGGGCGCTGCGCGACGGACGCGGCAACCAGTACCCGCCCGGCCCCGGCATCCCCGAGCTGCGCACGGCGGTCGCCGACCACCAGCTCCGCCGCTACGGGCTCGTCCACGACCCCGACACCGAGGTCCTGGTCACCGCGGGCGCCACCGAGGCGATCGCTGCCGCGCTGCTCGCCCTGGTGGAGCCGGGCGACGAGGTGATCGCGCTGGAGCCGTACTACGACTCGTACGCCGCGTGCATCGCCATGGCGGGCGGTACGCGGGTGCCGGTGACCCTGCGCCCGCAGGAGGGGGCCTACCGGCTCGACCTCGACGAGCTGCGGGACGCGGTGACCCCCCGCACCCGGCTGATCCTGCTCAACACGCCGCACAACCCCACCGGCACGGTCCTGACCCGCGACGAGCTCGCGGCGATCGCGGCCCTCGCCGTGGAACGGGACCTGCTGGTGGTGACCGACGAGGTGTACGAGCACCTCGTCTTCGACGGCGAGCACGTGCCGCTCGCGTCCTTCCCCGGGATGCGCGGGCGCACGGTCACGATCTCGAGCGCGGGCAAGACGTTCTCGTTCACCGGCTGGAAGGTCGGCTGGGTGACGGCCGCACCCGAGCTGGTGAGCGCCGTCCGCTCGGCGAAGCAGTTCCTGACATACGTGTCGGCGGGGCCCTTCCAGTACGCGGTCGCGGAGGCGCTGCGGCTTCCGGACACGTACTTCGACGGCCTGCGCGCCGATCTGCGCGCCAAGCGCGATCTGCTGGGCGCGGGGCTCGCGGCCGCAGGTTTCACGGTGTACCGGCCGGCCGGGACGTACTTCGTGACGACCGACATCCGCCCGCTCGGCGACGCGGACGGCTTCGCGTTCTGCCGGTCGCTGCCCGAGCGGTGCGGGGTCGTCGCCATCCCGAACGCGGTCTTCTACGACCACCGCGAGCAGGGCGCCCCGTTCGTGCGGTTCGCGTTCTGCAAGCGCAGGGAGGTCCTCGAGGACGCGGTCACGCGGCTGAAGTCCCTGGCCGTCTGAGGAACGCCGGTACGTACGAGGGCCCGGCGGTCTCCCGCCGGGCCCTCGCGTACGCGTGATGCGTCAGGCGCCGATGCGTCAGGCGTCGTCGGCCGGCTTCTCCTCGCCGGCGTCCTCGGCCTTCTCCAGACCCAACTGGTCGACGATGAAGCGGTCGAACTCGATCGACGCGCGCACCCAGCTGACCGTGGACGACACGAAGTGCTCCAGGCTGACGCCGGTGCCGATGAGCATCTGCGCCTCACCGATGAGGCGGAGGGACTGCTCCTTCGTCTCCTCTTCCTCGTGCAGGTGCGTGTAGACCTTCGGCCACAGGGTGCGGCGGTTCCAGTCGTCGATGGTGTCGAGGAGCCGCGCCCGGTCCTCGACCGCGTGCGGACGGTCGTAGAAGGTGCGCACCGAGAAGACCTGCTGCTCGTTCTCGCCGCGGAACATGAAGTACGTGCGGAAGTCCTCCCACGGCGCCGCGAGGTCGCCCTCGTCGTCGACGACGTACTTCAGCTCCATCTGCTCGAGCAGCTGCTTGACCAGGTCCTGGTCGGGAACGACGGGGCCCGCCGGTCCTGCGGCCTGGGGCTGGGGCTGGCCCCCGAAATTCGGAATCGAGGACGGATCGATGGTCACCGTGTATTTCCCTTCGTACGGATGCCGCCATCCTCTCCCATCCCCGCCCGTGCGTGGCAAGCCCCGCCACACCCGATCCGCTGCCAGCTGATCCCCCCGGGGGGCTCCGCCCCCGCGCCCCGATCTCCCCCTACGGCCTGTGCGGCCGTGGGGAGCCCGCGCCCGCCCGTGCGCCTGGGGCGAGCCCCCACCCGGCGGAGCCGCATATCGCTCCTGCGGGAGGGGGCGCCGGCGGGTGGGGACGCCCCGCGCCCCCACGGCCGCGAGGCCGCAGCGGAGACGAGGCGCACGGGCGGGCCCGGCGGTTTCAGGCCTCCGCCGAGGGGCGCCCCGCTCCCTTACTCCGCGCCGTCCCCCGCCGTCGCCGCCCCCACGATCAGCTCGTCGCCGAAACGGTCCACCCGCACCGTGTCGCCCTCCTTGACCTCCCCCGCGAGGATCTCCTTCGCGAGGCGGTCGCCGATCGACGTCTGGACCAGTCGGCGCAGCGGGCGGGCGCCGTAAGCCGGGTCGTTGCCCTCGTCGGCGAGCCATTGCAGCGCCGCCGGGGTGACCTCGAGCGTGAGCCTGCGCTCGGCGAGGCGGCGGGCCAGCCGCTCGATCTGGAGCCGCGCGATGCGTGCCAGCTCGTCCTTCGACAGGGCCGAGAAGACCACCAGGTCGTCGAGGCGGTTGAGGAACTCCGGCTTGAAGGTGGCCCGCACCACCTCCAGCACCTGCTGCTTCTTCTGCTCGGCACCGGTCAGCGGATCGACCAGGTACTGACTTCCCAGGTTGGACGTCAGGATGAGGATGGTGTTGCGGAAGTCCACCGTCCGCCCCTGCCCGTCCGTCAGCCGTCCGTCGTCGAGGACCTGGAGCAGGATGTCGAAGACCTCGGGGTGGGCCTTCTCCACCTCGTCCAGCAGCACCACGCTGTAGGGGCGGCGGCGCACTGCCTCGGTGAGCTGGCCGCCCTCCTCGTAGCCGATGTAGCCGGGCGGCGCGCCGACGAGGCGGGCGACGCTGTGCTTCTCGCCGTACTCCGACATGTCGATGCGGACCATCGCCCGCTCGTCGTCGAAGAGGAAGTCGGCGAGCGCCTTCGCCAGCTCGGTCTTGCCCACACCGGTGGGGCCGAGGAAGAGGAACGAGCCCGTCGGGCGGTCCGGGTCGGCGATGCCCGCGCGCGTACGCCGGACCGCGTCGGACACGGCCCGCACCGCCTCGCCCTGGCCGATCAGCCGCCGCCCCAGTTCCTCCTCCATGCGCAGCAGCTTCTGCGTCTCGCCCTCCAGGAGACGGCCCGCCGGGATGCCGGTCCAGGAGCCGACCACGTCCGCGATGTCGTCCGGGCCGACCTCCTCCTTGACCATCGTGTCCTTGGACGCCTCCTCCTCGGCCTCGGACGCGGCCTCCAGGTCGCGCTCCAGGGCGGGGATCTCCCCGTAGAGCAGCTTGGACGCGGTGTCGAAGTCGCCGTCGCGCTGGGCGCGCTCGGCCTGGCCACGCAGATCGTCCAGCCGCTCCTTGAGCTCACCGACGCGGTTGAGGCCCTGCTTCTCCTTCTCCCAGCGTGCGGTCAGCCCGCGCAGCTCCTCCTCCCGGTCGGCGAGGTCGCGGCGCAGCTTCTCCAGGCGCTGCTTGGAGGCGGGGTCCGACTCGTTCCTCAGCGCCAGCTCCTCCATGCGCAACCGGTCGACGGCGCGCTGCAGTTCGTCGATCTCCACGGGCGAGGAGTCGATCTCCATGCGCAGCCGGGAGGCGGCCTCGTCGACGAGGTCGATGGCCTTGTCGGGCAGGAAGCGGGAGGTGATGTACCGGTCGGAGAGGGTGGCGGCGGCCACCAGCGCGGAGTCGTTGATCTGCACCTTGTGGTGGGCCTCGTAGCGGCCCTTGAGGCCGCGCAGGATCGCGACGGTGTCCTCGACCGTCGGCTCGGCGACCAGCACCTGCTGGAAGCGCCGCTCCAGCGCCGGGTCCTTCTCGATCCGCTCGCGGTACTCGTCGAGGGTGGTGGCGCCGACCATGCGCAGCTCGCCGCGGGCGAGCATGGGCTTGAGCATGTTGCCGGCGTCCATCGCGGAGTCGCCGCCTGCGCCGGCGCCGACGACGGTGTGCAGCTCGTCGATGAAGGTGATGATCTGCCCGTCGCTGTCCTTGATCTCGGACAGCACGGTCTTCAGCCGCTCCTCGAACTCACCGCGGTACTTCGCGCCCGCGACCATCGCGCCGAGGTCGAGCGCGACGAGCCGCTTGTCGCGCAGCGACTCGGGCACGTCGCCCTTGACGATGCGCTGGGCCAGGCCCTCGACGACGGCGGTCTTGCCGACGCCGGGCTCGCCGATGAGCACGGGGTTGTTCTTGGTGCGCCGCGACAGCACCTGCACGACGCGGCGGATCTCCTGGTCCCGGCCGATGACCGGGTCGAGCTTGCCCTCGCGGGCGGCCGCGGTGAAGTCCGTGCCGAACTTCTCCAGCGCCTTGTACTGACCCTCGGGGTCGGGCGTGGTCACCCGGCGCCCTCCTCTTGCCTTCTCGAACGCGTCCAGCAGCTTCCTGTCCGTGGCACCCTGTCCGGACAGCACTTCTCCGGCCTGCCCGCCCTTGGCGGCGATGCCGATGAGAAGGTGCTCGGTGGAGACATAGTCGTCGCCCAGCTCCTTGGCGCGCCGGCCGGCGTCGGCGATGACGGCGAGCAGCTCGCGGTTGGGCTGCGGCGGCGCGACGGTGGAGCCCGTGACGCTCGGCAGCGACGCGAGGAGGCGCTCGGCCCCGGACCGGACGGCGGCCTGGTCGGCGTCGACGGCGGCCAGCAGGTCGGTGATGTTCTCGTTCTCCTGGCCCGCCAGGAGGGCGAGCAGCAGGTGTGCCGCGGTCAGGTCGGCGTGCCCGTCCTGTACGGCCCGGTTGCTCGCCGCGTTGATCGCGTCACGGCTCTTGTTGGTCAGCTCGGCGTCCACGTGCCCTCTCTCCTCCTTGCTGATGGCCTCTTCCCAGCTATGACTGAGTCAACCTGCACAAAGTTGAGTCTATTCCACTCAGGGTGTTGACGGACAGCCCGCGGAGGTAGGTTCCGCCCCATGGCCATCGATCCCCGCAACCCCGGCGCGTCGTACCTCGGCTTCTGGCGCGAGTACCACATGTGCACCCTGACCACCCCGCGCCCGGACGGCACGCCGCACGTCGTGGCGGTGGGAGTGACGTACGACCCCGAGGGCGGGACACGCGGGCTGGCACGGGTGATCACCAACAAGCACAGCCACAAGGTCGCCAACGTGCTGGCCGCCGGCCCGGAGGGCGCACGGGTCGCGGTGTGCCAGGTGGACAAGGGCCGCTGGGCGACGCTGGAGGGCGTCGCGACGATCCGCACGGAGCCGGAGGTCGTCGCCGACGCGGTGAGCCGCTACGCGGAGCGGTACGGGCGTACGCCGACGCCCAACCCGGACCGCGTCGTCATCGAGATCGCGCTGACCCGCGCGATGGGCCGGGCGTAGCCGGCCGCGCACCGGAGCGTCCCGCGGAAGGGTCTCCGGGCAGCACAACGGCGCCATCGTGTTTCAGGTCCACGATGGCGCCGCTGTGTGGGGGAAGCACCTAAGCGATTTGAAACGACGGGGGAATCGCTCAGGCACTGCGGGGGGTGGCGGTGGTGTCCGGTTCGACGAGCTGGTGATCACGCGCGTCGAGGTTGACGAAGATCATGCCGTACCGGATGGCGCAGCGGACGGGCTGCGGGGCTCCCCGCGGCCGTCGCAGGCACCGGTAGGCGCGGACGTCCTCGTCCTCTTCGCGGGCGACGACGATGGGCTCTCCGAACAGGGTGACCATCAACGAGTCGCCACGGTGGGGGATAGCCGTGACGAGGTCGATGAAGTGCCACCCGGAGCGATATGCCGTCGCCATCTCCCGTCGGAAGACCCTGTCGTCCGGGGGTATGGTCATGCTTCCGCCTTCGTCGGCGCGATATCCCAGCCGATGTCGCCATCCGCCTGCACGAGACCAGAACTGACCCCCGTGGGTGTGCTGTCCCACCCGATGTCGCCGGCGCCCATCGCGCCGTAGAGCAGGACTGCAGAGAAGGCAGTGGCAAGCACCGAGCGAAGCGTTCTCCTGTACATAGTCGGCTTCGTCCTCACTTGATGGATTCCTCTCCCCCGCCCTCCCGACGATGCCTCACCCGGGGACGCGAATGCCACAGAAGCGATGCATCATGTTCTTGCACGTTCAGGACCCTGGGGGGTGGAGATTTGAACACAATCGACACAAGTCGGGCACATCCCCATGGCGTAACCGAAATGTGCGAGGAAGGAAAGCGCCTTTACGCCAGCGCACTGCGCTCCGGACGCATCTCCCGCACCGAAGCGGCGATCGCTCCCTGCCTCGTCGAATTCGCACTGCTGCACCCGGACCCCGACTCCCCGGAGTGGCTTCGCCCAGTTCCGCCGTCGGCGGCGCTCGCGCAACGCCTGTACCCCATCGAACGAGAGATTCAGGAGCGGCGGCACCTCGCGGTCGAACTGACCGATTCTTTCGAGCCGTTCATGAACATCAGCGCCCAGGACCCCTTGGCCACGCACGCCATCACGGTCCTGGAGGGGGTCAGCCGCATCAACGCCGCGCTCGATCTGGCCACCATGGAATGCCACACCGAGGTGCTCACCGTCCAGCCCGGCGGCGGGCGGAGCGAGCACGTGCTGAGCGAGGCGCTGGAGCGGGGGAAGTCCGTCGTCGAACGGGGCATCAGCATGCGGACGCTGTACCAGCACACCGTCCGCCACAGCCAGGGCACACTCGCGTACGCGGAGAGGCTGGCCGACGCCAAGGTCGAGATCCGCACCCTCGAAGAACTCATCGAGCGTCTGATCATCTTCGACCGGACCGTGGCCTACATCCCGGCCCGCTCCGATCGGCAGATAGCGCTGGAGCTCCGCCACCCCGGCCTCGTCCACTATCTGGCCCAGGTGTTCGAGCAGTTGTGGTGCCGCGCGATACCGCTCACGCAGCAGATGCCATATCCGCCCGCGGTGGACGGCATCACCGGCGTCCAGCGCTCCATCGCGAAACTCCTGGTCGAGGGCCACGTCGACGAGGCCATCGCCCGCCGGCTCGGCATGAACGTCCGCACCTGCCGCGCCCATATCGCCAAGCTCGCCGCCGCACTCGGCAGTGGAAGCCGCGCCCAACTGGGCTTCCTCATCGCCCAGTCAGGCATCCTGGAGGAGGAGTTGCCGCCCGAGGGCAGCGGCGACTAGGCACCGCCACCCCTGTACCCCGGCAGGCGTCCCGCGCCACGGCCATGTTGTTGCACTCCACGAAGAGGAGCCGCGAGGCGCACCCCCTGCCCGCACGCCGCGAGGGCGCTGGGCACTTGGCGGACCGCGCACCGAACCCGCCTGTCACCGCCGCGGGTTAGACTCCAGGTCATCAGCCGGAACGGCCTCGTGCCAGGGCGGGACCGACCATCCTGCCCGGCGCGCGCAGGGCCGGTCGGGGCGGCGGATGACCGGGGGCGACGCAATGGGATCAGACATGTCCGGGCTGGGGCTCTCCGCTCCTGAAGAGGCCGTGTACCGGCACTTCCTGAGGAATCCGGACACCTCCGACGACGAGATCCACACACTGCTGGGCCTGGACCGGCACGAAGTGCGCGCGGGCGTGCACCGCCTGTGCGCGCTGGGGGTGCTGAACCGCACCGGACCGAACGCGCTGGCCTCCGCGGACCCGGAGACCACCGTGGAGCGCCTCACCGACCTGCGTCTGCGGGAGCTCCACAGGGAGCTGGCCCGGGTCACCCAGGCCCGGCACCTCGTCGCCGAGCTGCGGCAGGAGCAGCCCAGCAACGGCGTCTGCGCAGCGCGCGTCGAGCGGCTGGCGGACGTCGAGCGGATCCGCGCCCGGATCGACGACCTCGCCTTCTTCGCCCGCGAGGAGATCCTCTCGGTCGAGCCGTACGCCGAGCTGACGCCCGAGAACATCGCGCACGCCCGTCCCCTCGACCAGCGCTGCCTGCGGCGCGGCGTGCGGATCCGCAGCGTCGTGCCGCGCACGGCGCTCGACCACCCGCCCACCGCCGGCTACCTGCGCGAACTGGCCTCGCAGGGCGCGCAGATCCGGGTCGCGCAGACCGTCACCGAGCGCATCCTCGTCTACGACCGCAGCACCGCCCTGGTGCCCGCGGACCCCGACGACACCACGCGCGGCGCGCTGCTCGCCCGTGAGGACGGGCTCGTCGCCAACGTGCTCGCCCTGTTCGAGAAGATCTGGAGCCAGGCGGAGCGCCTGCCGCCGCACGACCAGGGCGGCGACGGCCCGGATCACCCGACCGAGCTGGAACAACGCGTCCTGGAATCGATGTGCCGGGTCAGCAAGGACGAGATCGGCGCCCGCGAGCTGGGCATCTCCGTCCGCACCTACCGGCGCCATGTGGCCGACCTGATGCAACTGCTCGGCGCGGCGGGCCGGCCGCAGGCCGCCCTGCTGGCCCGTGAGCGTGGCTGGATCTGAACCTCACCCGTGAGGGTCCGGCAGCGACCATCCGCGCAGCGCGCGGTCCCGCAGCGCCCCGGCCACCGCCGCGCGCGCCGCGTCCGGACCGGCCCCGAGCCACAGCGTGATCCGGTCCGCGGAGACACGCGTGGCGCAGGGCCATTCCGGCGGCAGCAGGGCCAGCAGGCGGATCACCGTCAGGGGCGCGGCGGGCGCGTCCGCGGCCCGGCGCACGACACGGATCTCCGCCTCGTGGCCGCCGTTCCCGCCGCTCATGACGCTGGGCCGAGAACCGGAGCCGTACGGATGCCGAACTCGCGCCGCAGGGCGGAACGCGCCGCCCAGTACCCCGACATGCCGTGCACGCTGGGGCCGGGTGGCGTGGACGCCGAGCACAGGTACACCCCGCGCAGGGGTGTCCGGTAGGGGTCGAGCCGGGACACGGGACGCAGCAGCGACTGCCTGAGGCTGATGGCTCCCGACAGGATGTCGCCGCCCACGTAGTTCGGGTTGTACGCCTCGAACCCCGCGGCGGTGACGGCCCGTTCGGCCAGGACCGTGTCCGTGAAGCCGGGGGCGTGCCGCTCGATCGCGGCCCGGATCATCGGCAGCGGGTCACGCGTGTCGCCGTTGGGCACGTGCGCGTACGCCCAGACCGGCCGCCTGCCCCGCACCTCCCGCCCCGGGTCGGTGACGGCGGGATCGACGAGCATGACGAACGGTTCGGCGGTCGGGACGCCGCGCGCCGCGAGCGTCTCCTGCCGCAGGATCGTGGCGCGGCTGCCGCCCAGGTGGACCGTGCCCGCGCAGCCGATGTCCGGGTCGCGCCAGGGGATCGGCGCGGAGACCAGGAAGTCCGCCTTCGCCGCGCCGGGGCCGTACCGGAAGCGCGCCAGGGCCCGCGCGTAGCGGTCCGGCAGCCTGTCCCCGGCGAGCGCGAGGAATCCCTTCGGCGCCACGTCCAGCAGGACGGTCCGTGCGCCTTTCAGCTCCCGGAGGTCGGCGACGGGCGCTCCGGTGCGGATGCGGCCGCCGTGCGCCACGAGGTCGTCGGCGAGTGCGCGGGCGATGGCGGCGCTGCCTCCCCTCGGCAGCGGCCAGCCCGTGCTGTGGCCGAGGTGTCCGAGCAGCAGGGCTGTCGCACCGGAGGCGAGGCTGGGCAGCCGCCCGACCGCGTGCGAGGCCACACCGGTGAGCAGCGCGGCCGCCTCCTCGGTCGCGAACCCGTGGAAGGGGCTGCCGTGGCGCAGCACGCGCGGCGCCAGCAGGGCCGGGGCGGCGAGGCCGTCGGGCCGGGAACGCTGCCCGGACAGCATGAAGTCGACGACGCCGGTGCTGTGCGCGACCAGGGGTTCCATGAGCCTGCGCCACCGTGCGCCGTCGGCGCCGAGTCCGGCGCAGGTGGTCGCGAGGTCGCGGTGGGCGAGCGCGGCGGGCCGCCCGTCGAGGGGATGGGCGTAGCTGATCGCGGGCTGGAGGAGTTCCACCCCGCGGGCGGCGAGGCCGAACTCGCGGAAGAACCGCGAGGCGGCGGCCATGGGGTGCACCGCGGAGCAGATGTCGTGCACGACCTCGCTGTCGAAGAGCGAGGCGGTGCGCAGTCCGCCGCCGATGTCGTCGGCGCGTTCACGGAGTTCGACGCGCAGACCGGCGCGGGCCATGGTGACCGCGGCGGCGAGTCCGTTGGGGCCGCTGCCGACGACAGCGACGTCGACGTCCGTCATCCGCCCGCCGGCCTCTCGGGGGTTCCCCGGCCCTGCGGGGCCTTCTTCGCCTCGGCGAGCAGCTTCAGCCCCGCCCGGTCCGTCCCGGCGGGCCGGCCGCCGAGCCGGTGCACGACCGCCCAGGTGGTGGTGCCGGGGAAGGCCCCCGCGAAGACGGAGGCGTCCCGCGTCGCCCCGTTGTGCCAGCGCAGCTCGCCCGCGCTCTGCCAGGACACCGCGGGTTCGCCCAGCGCCCCGTCCACCAGCAGGCCCTGCACGAGGCGCGCCACGGCCCGCGGGGTCGCCCACAGGCCGCCGGCGGGCAGGATCGGACCGGTCATGGTCCAGGGGGTGCGGGGCCGCCCGAACGGGCCGCGGGCGGTCAGCGTCCGGTCGGCGGGCGGCCGGGCGGTGACGTCGTCGACGCCGAGCGGCGTGAGCACGTGCGCGCGCAGCAGTTCCTCGTACGTGCCGCCCCCGGCCGCCTCCAGGGCGGCGCCGAGGACGGCGTAGCCGAGGTTGGAGTACTCCTCGCCCGCGCCCGGTTTCCGCGCCGCGATCGCGTCGAGCCGCCGCAGGACCCTGTCGAACTCCTCGGCGTCGAGGGTGGCGTACGGGTCGCGGGGGTCGGTCGACGACGGCAGCGGATGCAGGCGGGGCAGACCCGAGGTGTGGTCCGCCAACTGCCGGAGCGTGATCTCCGATCCGGCGGGAACGGCCGGAAGCCATGCGGTCAGCCGGTCGTCGGGGTCGAGCCGGCCGGCGTCGGCGAGCCGCGCCAGCAGGGTTCCGGTGAGCGCCTTGGTGAGGGATCCGATCTCCACGTACGCGTCCGGGTCGTGGCCGTGCTCGGCCCGTACGGGTCCGGTTCCGGTGATCGCGCACACCGGCGCGGGACGCAGCAACCGCCTCATGCGCCGGTCCACTTCCGCAGCAGCGCCAGGCGCTCGGTCGGCTTCGGGGTCGTATCGCCGGCGACCCTGCCCCATGCCGTGAGCGTCCGGGGGGACGCGGTGCCGTCGACGAACCGGGCGAGCAGATCCTGGGAGAGGGCGAACTCCTCCTCGGCGTACGCACCGGCGGCCGCCGAATGGACGGCCAGCTCCTCGGCGCCGTGGGCGGTCTCGAGCCGCAGCAGCATCTCCGGCGGTTCACCGGCGCCGCCCAGCGCCGCCGTGAGGACGGTCTCCACGGCCAGCGCCAGCCGGCGGCGGGAAGCGCTGCGCACCGGGGCGCCCTCGACCGTCGCCGAGCGCAGCTCCGCCCATGTCCAGGCCCGGTGGCCGCCGGCCGCCGCGGCCTCCACGCCCTGCTCCGTCAGCCGGACACCACGGCCCTCGGTGCCCGGCGGGGCGCCCACGTACACCGCGTCCTCGGTGATCCAGAACAGTCCGACCATCGCCACAGTTGACTCCCGTTCATGTTGTACGTCCCGTCCGGGCGGGCGGCGCGGCCGCCTGCGCCCGGACGGTCAGCCTGCATTCTCGGCAGAGGCCGTCCGCGCCGCCGTCACGGCGGACTGTTCCGGCCATCCGGCCCGCTCCCGTACGGACGCCCCGACGCGGTCGCGGACGCGGTCCACCAGTCGGATCCCCGCGGCGAGCGGCCGGCTCAGGAAGATGAGGTCGCAGGCCACCATCGTGAGGGCGAACCCGGTGAGCCCCATGAAGAAGGCGATCGACAGGTGGAAGCCGATCGACGCCACGGCCGCCCAGGGACGCAGCCTCGGCACGAGCACGCCCAGCGGGAAGTAGACCAGGAACAGGGTGGTGGCGTAGGTGCCGCCGATCACCAGCAGGTCGTTCTCGTACACCAGCCGTGAGAATCCCGGGAGTTCGAACTCGGGGATGCGCATGATGTAGAAGAGCGCCGTGCCGTCCTGCCACAGCTTGCCCTGCACCTTGTAGAGGCCGCTGGTGACGTACACGAGGCAGATCTGCACCGCGACGGCGAGCACGCCCAGGTTGTGCAGCGGGTTCTGCGCGGCGCGCAGGCCGGCGGGCAGCCGGTCCTTGACGCGCCCGGCCAGGCCGCTCGTCAGGGAGAGCCGGTCGTAGCAGCGAGTGAGCATCAGCATGGGGATGACGAGGTACGCGAGGTTGTCGCCGCCGTCGAGCAGGAACTGGTCCCGCTGGTACACCGACCACAGGAACACCCAGTGCAGGGCGAGCACCGGCCGTCCGCCGACGCCCAGCATGACGGCGAGCGCCAGCAGCATGCCGAGGTGGAAGACCAGCTCGAACCAGGCCGTCGAGGTGCTGACCGCGTAGAGGCTGAAGGTGCCCGTCTCGTCCAGGACGGTGAGGAAACGGCTCCAGGACTCGACGCCCGAGGGGCCGAAGAGATAGTGCCGGTCGGCGTACTGCGAGGCGTAGAACATGAAGCCGACGAAGCCGAGCAGGGCCCGCGTGCCGGACACGCCCAGGACGGCGAACGGTGTCGAGCCGAGCCGGTCGAGCGAGGTCAGGGAACGGCTCGCCGAGGCGCACAGCCGCGCGCGAAGTGAGGTGATCACCGCAGTTCGTCCGCCTTCTGCCAGTCGAAGTCCTGCACCTGCACCGTGTCCTTGCCGGTCTTCGCCGGGGCGTTGCGCTGCGACCAGGGCGGCAGTTCGCGTACGTACATGCGCACCTGGATCCGCCGGGGGTCACCGCCGCAGGCGTCGGGCATCTGGGTCAGGGAGTAACGGGAGAGGAAGCGGACCGCGTTGTCCTGTGCCTTCTGCTCCTCGGGCATCAGGCGGACCTTCCCCTTCGCGTCCTTCTGGTCCTTCGCGAGGTCGTCCTTGTGCTTCTCCCGCAGCCGGTCGAGCAGCGGGTCGGTCGCGTTGATGGACTGCATGGGCGCGGAGACCAGCCGTGACATGCGGGAGGGGAAGAACCTGCTCTCCTGTGCCGCGCGCACGTAGGGAGTGGTGACGTCGTGGTAGTCGGTGACGCTCCCGTCCCGGCACTGGGCCCGGGCCAGCACGCCCCGGTCGTCGGCGAGGGGATCGGGCGCGAAGAGCATCCAGTTCTGCAGGAAGTACGGGTTCAGATAGCCCTTCACCTTGTCGAAGTGGCGGACCTTCAACGGGGTGGCGGGGGCCTGGGAGAAGGAGGCGAGAGCGAAGTGAAGGCCCAGGAGGGCGGCGCCGCCGAGCAGCACCACCCTCCTGATCACGAGATGACTCGTCACTTGTCGAAGACCTCTTCGACGGTCGGCGCGCCCGTGCTGGTGGTGTCCGCCGGGGCGGAGCCGAGGCTCGCGATCCGGACCACGTTGCCGACCTGGCTGCGGATGGCCTGCGTGCCGGCCAGCGCCTTGCCGTGGACGACCGCGGCCTTGGCGACGGAGCCGATCCACATCGGCTTCATGTCGGCCTTCGGCTCGGCGCTCTGGGCGGCGGAGGCGGTCACCGACGGCGCCGCGGCCTGGGCAGGGGCCTGCATGGCGAGCAGGGCGGCGACGCCGCCGAGAACCACACCGGCACCGGCAATTGCCTTCTTCACTGTTTCTCCCGTTTGTTCTTCTTCTCGGTCCGTCAGTTCACTGCCAACCGTTGACCGGCTTGCACAACTGGTCGATGGGCGGTGGCAGCCTGCGGTCGCCCGTGTGCTTCTCGCAGAATTTCTCGAGCGCCCGCCCCACCAGGCCGTGCGAAGCGTTTCCGCGCATCGACGCCGACAGCACGGACCGCTGCTCCGCGGTGGCACCGGCCGTACCTGTCGATCCCCAGACGATGGCCGCGGACACGGCCAGGACGACGATCGACCTGACGCGAACCGAATGACGCCTGGACTGCGCGTTCACTTGCTTCCCCCTTGACCTGACGGGTCGTTCTGACGAGGAAAACAATGCCACCGGAACAGCAGCGTCGGACCCGTTGCTCATGTCAGCTTCCTGCACACGGCCCGGCACCTTCCTGCCGCGCCGCCCTGCCCCCGGCATGCGAAAAAGGGGGCTCGTCCACGAGAGCCAAAAAGTTCGGACGGCGATGTCGAGAAACCGTGATCGGCTCCGTCCCCGAGGTGAACGCGACCACAATGGGTCGTACCAGCACCGAGGAGAAGCACGATGGCCAAGTACCTGCTGCTCAAGCACTACCGAGGCGCCCCGGCCGCGGTCAACGACGTGCCCATGGACCAGTGGACGCCGGAGGAGATCTCGGCCCACGTGCAGTACATGAACGACTTCGCGGCACGGCTCGAGAAGACCGGCGAGTTCGTCGACGGTCAGGCGCTCGCCCCCGAGGGGACATGGGTCCGGTACGACGGCGAGGGTCGCCCGCCGGTCACCGACGGGCCGTTCGCCGAGACCAAGGACCTCATCGCCGGCTGGATGGTGATCGACGTCGACAGCTACGAGCGCGCCGTCGAGCTGGCCGGGGAACTGTCGGCCGCCCCCGGGGCGGGCGGGAAGCCGATCCACGAGTGGCTCGAGCTGCGCCCGTTCTACGGCGTGTCGCCCACGATCACGGAGTGACCTCACCGATGGACGAGGCCCTGCTCCGGAGCCTCACCCCGAGCGTGCTCGCCGTCCTCGTCCGCCGCGGAGCCGACTTTGCGGCGGCCGAGGACGCCGTACAGGAGGCGCTGGTCGAGGCGGTCCGCGTCTGGCCGGCCGACCTCTCCCCAAGCTCTTCGAGCAGGGGATACCCCATGCGGGACCCGAAGGGCTGGCTGGTCACCGTGGCCTGGCGCAAGTTCCTCGACGCCACCCGCGCGGACGCCGCCCGCCGCCGGCGTGAGGACCTGGTCGACGAGGAGCCGGCGCCCGGGCCCGCGCCCGCGGTGGACGACACGCTCCAGCTCTACTTCCTGTGCGCCCATCCGTCGCTGACGCCGTCGTCCGCGGTCGCACTCACGCTGCGCGCCGTCGGGGGGCTGACCACCCGCCAGATCGCCCAGGCCTACCTGGTGCCCGAGGCGACCATGGCACAGCGCATCAGCCGGGCCAAGCGCACCGTCTCCGGCGTGCGGTTCGACCAGCCCGGCGACGTCGCCACCGTGCTGCGCGTCCTCTACCTGGTCTTCAACGAGGGCTACTCCGGCGACGTCGACCTCGCCGCCGAGGCCATCCGGCTCACCCGGCAGCTCGCGGCCCAGGTCGACCACCCCGAGGTGGCGGGGCTGCTCGCCCTCATGCTGCTCCACCACGCCCGGCGCGCCGCCCGGACCGCGCCCGACGGCAGCCTGGTGCCGCTCGCCGAGCAGGACCGCGGCCGGTGGGACACCGAGGCGATCACCGAGGGCGTCGAGATCCTGCAGGCGGCCCTCGCCCGCGCCCGGCTGGGCGAGTTCCAGGCCCAGGCCGCCATCGCGGCACTCCACGCCGACGCACCCACCGTCGAGGAGACCGACTGGGTGCAGATCGTCGAGTGGTACGACGAGCTCGTGCGCCTGACCGACAGCCCGGTCGTCCGGCTCAACCGCGCGGTGGCCGTCGGCGAGGCCGACGGACCGCGCGCCGGCCTGGCGGCGCTCGCGGCGCTGGACGACTCCTCCCCGAGCTCTTCGAGCAGGGGGTACCCCATGCCCCGCCACGCGGCGGTGGCGGCGTACCTCCACGAGCGCGACGGCGACCTCGCGACGGCGGCACGGCTGTACGCCGAGGCGGCCCAAAGGGCACCCAACCTCGCCGAGCGCGACCACCTGACGCGCCAGGCCGCCCGGCTCAACGCCCGCCGGAGTCGCTGACCGGTCGCGCCCGGATTTTCCCTCGGCACCAGGCGCGGCCGCCATGGGCGGAGCGGTGGCCTCGAAGTGAGTACCCGGGCCCTCCACTAAGAGCCCGAAAGGGCCGGAGAGCATGCGCTCTCCGGCCCTTTCGGCACACACTGCTCAGGACGATCTGCCGCCCTGGTCGGGTCGCTTGGGACGCCACACCACCAGCGCGCTCGTCTGCTGGACGTCCTGGTACGGAACGAGGTCGCGTCGGTAGGAGGCGTGGACCTGCGCCTCACGCTGCTGCATCGCCGCCGCCGCGCCCTCCACGGCCGCCGACAGCTCGGCGACGCGGGCCTGGAGCGCCGCGACCTGGTTCTCCAGCTCGATGATGCGCTTGATCCCGGCCAGGTTGATGCCCTCGTCCTGCGACAACTGCTGGACGGTGCGCAGCAGTTCGATGTCGCGGGCCGAGTAGCGCCGGCCCCTTCCGGCCGTGCGGTCGGGGGAGACGAGACCCAGGCGGTCGTACTGCCGAAGGGTCTGCGGGTGCAGGCCCGACAGCTGCGCTGCCACCGAGATCACGTACACCGGCGACTCGTCGGTCAGTTCGTAGGGGCTGCGACTGCGTCCCGGACGGCCCTCCATGTCATGCTCCCTTCGCGGCCTGGAACAGCTCGGCCCGCGGGTCCTCGTCCGCGGTGGCTTCGCGGTAGGCCTCCAGCGCTTCCTTCGCCTTGTCGCTGAGCTCGGTCGGCACGGCCACCTCGATGGTGACCAGCAGGTCCCCGCGCGTGCCGTCCTTGCGGACGGCGCCCTTGCCGCGGGCGCGCATCGTCCGGCCGTTGGGCGTGCCCGCAGGAAGCTTCAGCGTGACCGCGGGACCGCCGAGGGTGGGCACCTTCACCTCGCCGCCGAGCGCCGCCTCCGCGTAGGTGACGGGCACGGTGACGGTCAGGTTGTCGTCCTTGCGGCCGAAGACCGGGTGGGCATCGACATGGACCACCACGTACAGGTCGCCGGCCGGTCCGCCGCGCTCGCCCGGCGCGCCCTTGCCGCGCAGCCGGATGCGCTGCCCGTCGGACACACCCGCCGGGATGCGCACCTGCATGGTGCGCGAGGAGCGGGCCCGTCCGCTGCCCTTGCAGACGTCGCAGGGCGTCTCGGCGATCAGGCCGCGGCCCTTGCAGTCCACGCACGGGTCGGTCAGCGAGAAGGATCCGCTGCCACCGCGCGAGACCTGGCCGGTGCCGACGCACGTCGGGCACACGCGGGGCGTGCCGTTCTTGTCGCCGGTGCCGGAGCAGGCCTTGCAGGGCGCCTGGCTGGACATCCGCAGCGGGACCGTGGCCCCGTCGACGGCCTCGGTGAAGCTGAGCGTCACCTCGGACTCGATGTCCTGGCCACGGCGCGGCTGCGTGCGCGCACCCGCGCCGGCGCCCCGGTTGAACAGGCCGCCGAACACGTCGCCCAGGCCACCGCCGAAACCGCCGGCGCCGCCCTGGCCTCCGCCCGGGGCGCCCCCGAAGAGGTCGCCCAGGTCGAAGTTGAACGTGCCGCCGGCGCCGGGACCGGCCCGGAAGCCGCCGTTGCCGAACAGGGCGCGGGCCTCGTCGTACTCCTTGCGCCGCTTGGGGTCGCCGAGGATGTCGTTCGCCTCGGAGATCTCCTTGAAGCGCTCCTCCGCCTTGGCGTCGCCCTTGTTGGCGTCCGGGTGGTTCTCGCGGGCGAGCTTCCGGTACGCCTTCTTGATCTCGGCCTCGGTCGCGTCCTTGGGGACGCCGAGAACCTTGTAGTAGTCCTTCTCGACGAAGTCCTTCGTGCTCATCGACGTCCCTCCTCCCGGACGTGTCGTGCGTCAGCCCTCGTCCGGGCCACCGCTCTCCTCGTCGGCCTTCTTCTCTTCCTTGGCCGCCGACGCCGTGCCCGGCTGGGGCTCGGCCACCGCGACCCGCGCGGGGCGGATCGTGCGCTCGCCGATGCGGTACCCCGGCTGGAGCACCGCGACGCACGTCGTCTCCGTGACGTCCGGCGCGTACGAGTGCATCAGGGCCTCGTGCACGGTCGGGTCGAAGGGCTCGCCCTCCTTGCCGAACTGCTGCAGGCCCATCTTGGCCGCGGCGGTCTCCAGGGACTCGGCGACGGACTTGAACCCGCCCACCAGCTCCCCGTGCTCCCTCGCGCGGCCGATGTCGTCGAGCACGGGCAGCAGCTCGGTCAGGAGCGTCGCCGTGGCGATCTCCTTGACCGTGGCCCTGTCGCGCTCCACGCGGCGGCGGTAGTTCTGGTACTCGGCCTGGAGGCGCTGGAGGTCGCCCGTGCGCTCACCGAGCGCCGAGCGGGCCTGGTCCAGCTGCGCCGTCAGGCCTGCGATCTTCGCTGCGTCCCCTGCCGGGGCCGCCGGGCCCTCCTTCTCGGAGGACTCGGCGGACTCGGCGGCGTCCTCAGGGGTGGCGCCGGAGGGGACGTCGGGCTTCTCGTCGAAGCCCGGGGTCTCCTCCGTCACGCGGCACCACCCTTTGCGTCCTTCTCGTCGTCCACGATCTCGGCGTCGACGACGTCGTCGTCGGCCTTGGCCTCACCGGCGGCCGCGCCCTCGGGGGCGGCGTTCGCGTACAGCGCCTGGCCGAGCTTCTGGCTGACCGCGGCGACCTTCTCGGTCGCGGTGCGGATCTCGGACGTGTCCTCGCCCTTGAGCTTCTCCTTCAGCTCGCCGACGGCGGTCTCGACCTCGGTCTTCACCTCGGCGGGAACCTTGTCCTCGTTGTCCTTGAGGAACTTCTCCGTCTGGTAGACGAGCTGCTCGCCCTGGTTGCGGGTCTCGGCGGCCTCGCGGCGGCGGTGGTCCTCGTCCGCGTACTGCTCGGCCTCCTGGCGCATGCGGTCGACCTCGTCCTTCGGCAGCGAGGAACCGCCGGTGACGGTCATCTTCTGCTCCTTGCCCGTGCCCAGGTCCTTCGCGGTCACGTGCATGATGCCGTTGGCGTCGATGTCGAAGGAGACCTCGATCTGCGGGACGCCGCGCGGGGCCG